>JAFGSM010000081.1 GCA_016934595.1 bacterium
AATAAAAAAATGGCTAATAAGTCGCCTTTTTTTCAGATGGGATATGAAAATAAAGTCATATTAAAAAGTCTTATGAATGAGAACGGGCAGTATGGCTTAAGGCCGGGTTATCTTGACGAATTAAATAGATTAAATATTATAAACCATATAATTTAATCGGGGGATAATAAGAGAAAAATGAAGAAAGACATATACAGCATTATAGCCTTTTTGACTTTTGTTTTTTTTATTTTCATTCTAATCTCCAGGGTGGCATATGCGCAGGACAAAAAAACTCATCAAGATATACAATACCGTCCAGGAGAACTCCTGGTAAAATTCAAATCCCATGTCAGACAAAGAGGAAATCCGGTTTTAAGATCAGGATTGAAACCGGTACGGCAGAAAAACTTTCACCGTCTGGGGATAGAACACTGGCAATTGGCTGAAGGAAAGTCGGTGGATGAGGCTATTGCTGAGTTGAAAATGGAGGGCGATGTGGAATACGCTGAGCCAAATTACCTGCGCAAGCCATATCTTCGTCCCAATGACCCCTATTTGGGGCAGCAATGGGCGTTCGAAAACAAAGGCCAGGTTATCTACGACCCTTATCTTCCTGATAATTATTCAGGAAATAATAAAGGGATACCTTCGTCGGATATGCAGCTTGCAAGCGCATGGGAAGTAACAACCGGCGACAAGGGTGTGGTTATTGCTGTGATAGATGACGCCATAGACATAAGGCATCCGGATCTGGCTGCCAATATTTGGATCAATGCTGGAGAGAGACCAAACAATGGCATAGACGATGATGGAAACGGTTATGTCGATGATGTAAACGGCTGGGATTTTGTGAACAACGACAATGATCCGTGCCCTGACAACCCTTTTGAAGGGCACGGCACAGCAGTGGCAGGCTGCGCTGGAGCTGCAGGTGACAATTCAACAGGCATCACAGGGGTTGCATGGAGTGTATCCATTATGCCGCTGAAGTTCAATTTTGACGTGGCAAGTGAATTAGCGGCCATTGAATATGCCATTCAAAATGGCGCCCATATCGTCAATGCAAGCTGGGGCGGGCCTCAATTCTCTTGTGCAGAATCCGGCGGCATCGATCTATTGGAACAGGCAGGCATACTCCTGGTTGTCTCAGCAGGCAATAATAATGGCGACAACGACCTTGTTCCCGACTATCCTTCCAGTTTGAAGAATTCCAACATTATTGCCGTAGCAGGTTCTACCCCTGATGACCATCTTATTTCATGGTCACACTATGGCCTGACCACTGTGGATGTCGCAGCGCCCGGATTAGGCATATACACAACGATGTCTTCTGAATGCTCCAGATACTATGGAAATAGCGAAACAAAGGGGATGTATTATGACTACACGCATGGAACGTCTTTCTCTTCCCCCTATGTGGCAGGCGTGGCAGCGCTCATAAAATCCTTTTATCCTGATGCCGATTACATGGAGTTAAAGGGAAGGATTATGGCAGGGGTTGAACCGCTGCTGACAACCCCAACCGGTTTGACCGCCACTGACGGAAGGGTAAACGCTTTCAATTCCTTGACATGCGGGCTTTATCCGGTTCCGGTGATAAATGAGATACAAATACGGGATAAAGGAAGGTATAGAAACAAAGAGCTGGATCCAGGAGAGGTTGTGGATTTGCGAATAATTCTGGAAAACGTATGGAATCAATGCAAGAACGTCAGCGCCATTTTGACCACCACAGATCCGTGTGTTGATATCATCAAAGGCATTATAAAGTACCCTGACATGAAAGGCGGGGACATAGCTCCTCCTCAAAATCCATTCCGTATAAAGGTGGCAAGGAATGTCCGTGCCCAAACTCTTATTTCTTTCCAGCTTGAGATCTTTACCGGTGAAAATGACCCGATAATACGCAACTTCAATCTTGAGGTAGGGACGTTGAAAAACAATAAAACGTGCAATGGGATCCTGAATAACAATCCGTATGATGCTTTTCAGCTCTATTACTTTAATGTCCCGCAGTTTGCTTCCAATCTCAACCTTAGCGCATTCTCAAACACAGGCGTTGACCTACTTGTAAGATACGGCAGCCCTCCGCAATTCGATCCCTATGGTTACTTAATGCAAAACGATTATGACCCCTTAACCATGTTAAGCTCAGGAACAGGTGGGTGGGAAAATGTAAACATCAATTTTCCAACGGCAGGTGTCTATTATGTTGTAGTAATAAGTTACAATGCCATAAGCTCAAATCTTGAAAGCATGTATTCAATAAAGGCAAGCTATAAATAAAAAAGATGGATATAATTTTTAGTGGTTTCTATAACCTCTTAATTTTATAGTGTTTCCAATCTGCTGAATCTTTGCCGGTTTCATGTTTTCTAAATAACTTGCCATATAATTTCTTTGTGGTATTATATATTTTAAATACAAACCACCCAAAATAAGGAGCATAAAAATGCCCTGCGGTGATTTTCAATCGAAACCTGGCTTAAGGGGGTATTAATATAATAAACAACGATTTTCAAAAGAAAAACCGTAAACAGGTTTTGCTAGTCTATCCGGAGATTCCGCCCACCTATTGGAGCTTTAAATATGCCCTGTCTTTTATAAGGAAGAAGGTGTCTCTTCCGCCTTTAGGTTTATTGACAATAGCGGCGATGCTTCCCGATAATTATGAACCTGAATTGATTGACATGAATTTTATGCCCCTGACAGATGAAATGATCAGTCAGGCCGATCTTGTATTTGCCTCCGCTATGATTGTTCAGAAGGATTCTCTGGCGTGCCTCGCAAAGAGGTGTAAAAGTGCAGGCGTGCCTATCGTAGCCGGAGGGCCATATCCGACATCCTTTTATGACAGGATAGAAGATGTGGATTATTTTGTATTGAATGAGGCAGAGCTGACATTGCACAGATTTCTGAATGATTATGAGAAGGGGCATGCAAGGCATATCTATATGGATAAAGGGAAACCTGATATCACAAAAAGCCCTGCGCCCCGGTTTGATCTGGTCAAAATGCGCCATTATGGAAGTATGGCATTACAGTATTCCAGGGGGTGCCCATTTAACTGTGAATTCTGTGATATCATCGAAATGTTCGGCCACAAACCACGCACAAAAACGAATCAACAGATAATCAACGAACTGGATATGCTTTACAATAACGAGTGGCGAGGATCTGTATTCATAGTGGACGACAATTTCATAGGCAATAAACATAAGGTAAAGCAGTTATTGCCAGAAATTGCAAATTGGCAAAGGCAGCGAAATTATCCTTTCGATCTGTTCACCGAGGCATCTATCAATCTGGCTGCCGACGTTGAATTGCTGGATTTGATGAGTGAGGCCGGATTTAATATGGTATTTATAGGGATTGAAACACCTGTGGAGGATACGCTTCTAAAGGCAGGAAAGAAACAAAACATAAAGCATGACATGCTGGACAGCATAATAAAGATTCAAAACAAAGGGATTGAGGTGACCGGAGGTTTTATCGTCGGTTTTGACACCGATCCCCCAGACATATTTGACAGGCAGATAAAATTTATTCAGGAATCGGGGATCGGACTTGCCATGGTGGGGCTTTTGACAGCTTTGCCCAATACGCAATTGTACCGCCGCCTTGAAAAAGAAGGCAGGCTCTTGCAGGATTCTTCAGGAAATAATACCCATGATTTACAGGTCAATTTCAGGCCCAATATGGACTTAAATACACTGATAAATGGTTATAAGTTTATTATTAAGAGTATATATGATCCGAAAACATATTTTGACAGGTGTCTGGTCTTTCTGCGGAATATAAAGCCGCATCAAAATTCATCCCGCAAGGTAAGGGCCGAAGAGCTATCTATTTTATTCAGATCATTATTTAAACAGTCCTTCACTGCATACGGGCATCACTATCTTAGTTTTTTGTTCAAGGCGCTTATAATCCAACCCAGGATGTTTCCAGAGGCGGTGCGTCAGGCGATTCTTGGGCATCATTTTTTCAAGATCACCCATGAGATCTTGGCAGTAGATGATTTTAAGAGTTACGCAAAATCGATAACCAGGATATATGTTGAAAAGATTAGGGAGGCGTACGCCCCGTTTAATATTGAAAATGCGATTATAGAGCTCAAAATCGCCAAAGACAAATTTATAAAAGAATTACAGTCAGAGTATCATAAAATAGATGAGGATTTCCGTCATCTGGTCGAAGATTCATTAGAGAGCGTAGAGTCATCGTTAAATCTCTATTATTCTCAATGGCTTGAAGCCCTTGCAAACGCCTAACAGTAAATTTATCGTATAGGAATTTTCATTTTTTCTATGCGGGTTTTCAGCCAGGTTTAACAAAGTCCGCCCGAAGGGCGCTAATTTAACAGGGTATCCAAAATAAACCGCATGGCCACAAAACCGGCGTCCATAATTATGCCTCTCTTAACCGAGCGTGGATGTATGACCATTTCAGGCGTACCAAAAAGGCAACTCATGGCCTTGTCAAAGACAAACCCTGAATACCCTGCCTTTTGTATTATCTGCCTGCAGGTATAAAATCTCGCATTGGAATAATACGGGTGGCCCTCCGAACCTTTACGTTCATAGAGTCTTCCCCATGCGCTGTCAGACGGAACAATACCAAGTACCAATAGGCCCATCCTTTTCAATACACGGGAACATTCCATAAAAACCTTCGGGGGATCGGACATAAAGCACAAAGCCGTGACCATAAGCACACCATCAAAACAGGAATCATGATACGGCATATACTCGCCCGCCCCTGCCACCGCCTCTATTCCACGTTTTTTTGCGAATTCAAGCATGGGAATAGAAGTATCTAAACCTACGTCGACATCAAGCGCTTCAGCAAAACGGCCCGTTCCAACGCCGACCTCCAGCCACTGTTCGGCCCCTGCGTCTGTCAAATTGTAAAGACATTCCAATTCAGCACCAAATATGTCCTTCCCCTCCTGGGAATCAAACCATCTATCATATTGGGCCGCCATCATATTGAATGTCTTTTGCATTTTCCCTCCCTTATGCCTGTCTTCAGCAGATCAGACAAATAACCTTATTATTAGCAGCATGTCAGTATACCATATGCCAAGATAATAACAGTCAAATCTCACAATATCGCTTTGCAAGGGAGAAAACAAACTGAACTATACTCATAATTCCACTAAAATTCAATATGTTAAAACCCATACTCTATACTTTTGTTGTTTTTTTTGTTAAAATAATACTATATCGTCCATGTCCCTAATTGCAAATGCTCAATATGCTTAGGAAATAAATGACCCGTTTTCCATAAAGTATATGCTAAACAATACAAAATCACTAAATTAGGCGGAAGGGAGGTGATTGAAGAAGGAATAAAACTTCTATACCAATAGGTTTTTTAATGTATTTAACAATTATTCAGCTTCTTCACGTCTTGTTAGGAGGGAAATGATATGTTTCTTAGTAAAAAAACTCTAAGATTCGAAATAATATTCTTATGCGTTTTGACGGCTATCGTATTTATTACAGCCCCCTTCGCCCAGGCACAATACTGGTCGGCAATACCGCCTTACAACCTTCTATGGCCACTTTGGTCGCCTGCCTTGTCGCCAGTTGATTCGATCACCGGCCTGGCGACGCCTCTTTTAGCCGAATTAACCAGTAGCACAGTTTTACCAGTCCAGCCTGGACTGGTTTGGGACCCTGCCCGTCAATTTCCGTGGCTCCTTTATAATATCCCATCTGTCCTGGGCGGAGGAATAACCTATTTTGATCCATTCTTCGGCCTTAATCCCTGGCCTCCATCTTATCTGACCGATCCCCTGACGGGTTTCCCTGCTCCCATAAGTCTGCCTTTAGATTACGGATTACTGCCTCCAACAGGGCTGAATGATTTCGGGCCTTTTGTCACAACTGGCAATCTCTATTACGCCACCCAATACCCTGCAGGACAATTCGGGATTTCGCTTTCGAGCCTTCTAACAGCGGCTGATATATGGGGCGTTCCTCTTTTATAGACACTGTTTAAACCTTCGTTATTCGAACTGAGGAATCGCTGGCAACAGTCTCAAATGCGCATATGTAATATTACGTAATATATTGACATAATGGATAAAATCGATTCAAAAATCCCCCTGCAACCTATTGAATAAATGATTGCAGGGGGATAATTTTTTTCTTGACATTTCTTGGACATGCACTGTAATACCAATATGATAATGTCCAATTACACCAAAGTAGAAATGTCCAAAGTAAGGTTTGCTATAATTACCCGAAAAATGGAAGG
>JAFGSM010000082.1 GCA_016934595.1 bacterium
AAAGGAGAGATGTCCGAGAGGCTTAAGGAGCACGACTGGAAATCGTGTGGGTGGCTAATAACCGCCTCGAGGGTTCAAATCCCTCTCTCTCCGCCATATTTTTTTGGTCGTGCTAGATGGGGAGTTAGCGGTGCCCTGTACCCGCAATCCGCTACAGCGGGGTCAAATTCCCGGATTGAGGGCTTTATCCTTAAAGGTCTGGTCTCAGATAAGTGCGTTGATGTTTGGGGTCTGCGCAACAGAAAGTTACGAACCCCGTCAGGCCCGGAAGGGAGCAGCGGTAAGTAATCCTTTTCTGTGTGCCGCAGTATTTCCTGAACGGAGCAGACTGTCTGAGTGTCCGTTTTGGGGATGGGATCGAAGCCGGGTGCACGACCTTTTTTGACTTTTTCGATTTTTTTTATTTATTTCCGATTCTGCACTTTTTAGCAATGAGCCGTATTTTTAAAGATTTTCAGTTATGGCCATTCAGCTCTAAAAAAGGGTTCAGGGGATTATAGTTGTCATATATAGTTTTAGCCAGAAGATGGAGACCAAGGCAGTTTGACGATGTCGTTGGCCAAAGGCCGATTACACAGACACTTAAGAACTCTATCACGTCAGGACGGATTGCCCATGCCTATCTCTTCTCAGGCCCAAGGGGGGTAGGAAAAACAACAACTGCAAGAATACTGGCCAAGGCATTGAATTGTCAAAAAGGGCCGTCTCCTCAGCCATGTGATGCCTGTGCCATGTGTGAAGAGATAAACAAAGGCAGTTCGGTCGATGTTATTGAGATTGACGGGGCATCCAACAACAGCGTTGACGATATAAGGGACCTTAGAGAGAAGGTACATTACGTACCTGCCAGGGGCCGGTACAAGGTCTATATCATCGATGAGGTACATATGCTTTCAAATCAGGCATTCAATGCACTTTTAAAGACTCTGGAAGAACCTCCGAAGCATATCGTTTTTGTCCTGGCTACTACGGAAGTACATAAAATACCATTGACAATCCTTTCACGCTGTCAGAGATATGATTTTAGAAGGATATCTTCTCAAGATATCCGTTCGCATCTGGATAAACTTTTAAAACAGGAAGGGGATATTAAGGGAGAAAGGGAAACACCGCTGCGCATGATTGCGAGGTTCGCCGATGGGAGCCTGAGAGATGCCCTAAGCCTGATGGACCAGATAATATCTTTAAGTGACGGAGAAATAAAACTTGATCAGGTATTGGATCTGGTAAGCTTTATTGACAGGCGGACCATTGAGGGATTAATAAGGGCGGTATCAGAAGGTAAATCAAGGGATGCCCTCCTCATCATAGAAGGTGTGTCGGACAGGGGGTATAATCTGAAACACTTTGTTGAGCAGAGCCTCCAATACATAAGGGATATAATCATTTTCAAACTGACAGAAGGTAAGGAGAATGCCTTAGACCTGGGTCAGGATGAACGCGTTGGAATCGCTGAGCTTGCAAATTCGATTTCGCAGGATGACCTGTTGAGATATTTCGATATGTTGGCAAAGGCATCCGAGAGGATGAGGTTTTCTCCTCAGCCGCGTCTTATCATAGAAATGACACTGATAAGGATGGCTGAGCTTCCCAAAATGGAACCTATGGAGGATATTATCAGAAGGATGAATCTCCTTGGCAGTGTAAAGGAAGCGGCATCATGCTTCCCTTTGGCCCCCCCGGCTGGGGCGCATGCCTCAAAGCCTTTGAACGGCGAAGCGCATGAGGCTTCAAATGTAATCACCGCAAAGGAGGAGGGATCCATATTTGTGGTTGACCAGGCATCGGAGGCTGCATCCCCCGGTATTTTGA
Source organism: bacterium (assembly GCA_016934595.1). Lineage (GTDB taxonomy): Bacteria > SZUA-182 > SZUA-182 > DTGQ01 > JAFGSM01 > JAFGSM01. The sequence goes on from JAFGSM010000082.1 coordinate 1,813, forward strand.
GCGGCCAATTGTCAGGGGAAAAATCTTCGGAGAGGGCAAAGGCTTGTATGGATGGATTAGACTGGCCTGGAATAATTAAGCAGGTCAAAGAAAAGGGCATGGTATTCGGCTCTGTTTTAGATCATCTCAGGGTTGACTACAAGGATGGATCTGATTTTATAGAACTGGCTCTCAAAGAAGACAATTCCTTTTATTGGCGTTTGCTTGAAGACAAGAAAAACCTTGCCCTGCTTCAGGCAGCGATAGCAAGTTCAATCGGAAAAAGTCTGGAGATAAGATTAAGGCGGCCTGATGGGAAGGGCCTTGAAAACGTGGGAAACACCGTTGAGATGCCTGAAAGAGATAAAATACAGCTATCAAAAGATATATTTGGGGATTCGCTGGCCCTGATAAATAAAGAGCCTATCATACAAACAGCTATAGATATCTTCTCTGCCGAAATTGTCGGGACGCATATAGCCGCAAATGATAAAACAGATATGCATGAGTCCATGAACAGGGATGAGAATGCTTGAAACAAAATCAAGAATACAGTCAAGAGTCCGGTAATGATTGGATTTTTTGAACAGGATACCGAAAATATTTTATAAGTCGTTATGGCTTTGGCCAGGAGGAAAAAATGAAAGGGTTTAATAATATGATTCAGCAGGCCCAGGCGTTGCAACAGAAGATGATGGAAGTACAGCGCGAGGTGGAAAAAAAGACGGTGGAATCCACTGCAGGCGGCGGTATGGTTAAGGCCGTTGTTAATGGAAGAAATCAGGTGGTAGATCTCAAAATTGAGAAAGAGATCGTCAACCCTGATGATATAGAGATGCTTCGAGATCTGATAATAGCAGCTATAAACAAAGGTCTTGAAGATGCTCAAGCAATGGTGGCCGAAGCTGTAAACCGAGTGACAGGTAATATGAATCTCCCAAACATCTTTAAGTAACCCCCATGACCTTACAGTAACAACGAAGCATGAAAATGAATAAAAACAAAGTATTGTTCGATCATTTTCATATGAAAATCTGTGCAGCAATTATAGGAGCTTATAGCTGTGGTTTACGAAGAATCTTTGTCCAATCTTATAAATGAGTTTAAGAAGATGCCGTCCATCGGGATAAAGACCGCCCAAAGGCTCGCCTTTTATGTCTTGAGGATATCAAAGGAAGATGCCTGCCGTCTGGCGGATGCCATCATTGAGATAAAAGAAAAGATACGGAACTGCTCTGTGTGCGGCAATATAACCGAATCTGAAATATGCAATATCTGTAGAAATCCCAAAAGGGATAAAAATACCATATGTGTTGTGGAGGAACCCAGGGATATACTGGTCATAGAAAAGACCGGAGTTTTTAAAGGTCTCTACCATTGTCTGATGGGCGCTATTTCCCCTTTGGATGGGATTGGGCCTGATGATTTAAGGATTAAAGACCTTATGAAGAGGTTGGAGGGCAGCCATGTTGCTGAGGTTATTATCGCGACTGATCCAAACACGGAGGGAGAGGCAACGGCAACATATCTCGCCCAGATCATTAAACCGCTTGGGATCAAGATTTCCCGCATAGCGAGGGGCCTTCCTATGGGCATGGATGTGGAATACGCAGATGAAGGAACACTGTCCAAGGCATTGGAAGGCAGGATGGAGATATAAGCAGGTTCAGAACTGCTCAATATCTTATGTGAAAATAGGCTTTTAAATAGCAATGAGTTATTATTTCCACAGGACATTGAGCAGTTACGCAGGTTCATATCACTGCAGCAAAATTTATTTTATATTTTATATATAGCAGAAGAAAGGAGACCTAAAGCATGGAAGGAATATCGGAAGTAAGATGGCATGGACGCGGGGGCCAGGGAACGGTTACTGCCGCCAAGATATTTGCCGAGACTGCGACAAGCGGCGGGAAGTATGTCCAGGCGTTTCCAGAGTATGGCCCTGAGAGGATGGGCGCGCCATTGCGTGCATATAACCGTATCTCTGAAGAGCCGCTCTATATGCATTGTCAGGTAATAAACCCTGATATTGTGGCTGTGGTGGACCCAGCGCTTATGAAAACAGTCGATATAACGGAAGGTACAAATGAAGAGGCCGTCTTTTTGATCAACACAACCAAGACGCCTGCTGAGATACGAAACTGGCTTGGATTGAAGGGCGGCAGGATTTTCACTGTAGATGCCACAAAGATTTCCCTTGAGACCCTTGGCAACCCAATACCGAATACACCTATGCTGGGCGCCATGGCCAGGGTGTCGGGCCTTATAAGCCTTGATCACCTTATCGAACAATTAAAGATCAATTTTGGGAAGAAATTTGCCCAGGATATGATTGACAAGAATATCCAGGCGATAAAAAGGGCCTATCAGGAGGTGAGGGAAGAATGAGTTTGTCCGAATTAAAGGGCTGGAAAAACATTCCAATCGGCGGGGTGATAAACGATGCAGGGAATTCCGAGAAATACGAGACAGGAAGCTGGAGGACTTTTAGACCTGTCTGGGATCCAGGAAAATGTATCCATTGTCTGCAATGCTGGATATATTGCCCTGATTCCGCCATCCAGGTGGCTGATGGAAAGATTACAGGCATAAACCTCTATCACTGCAAAGGCTGCGGCCTATGCGCAACCGAGTGCCCTGACAAGGTAAAGGCAATAAAGATGGTAGAAGAGGCAAGTTTTGAATAGAACGCTGCCATATCCTTTATTTGTCTGTATCGAAAATAAACCCCATTGTTTATTTTCATCTTATAGATTGAAGCATGATATGTGTTAATAATTTTATAATCAAGATTGTCTGATTTATTTGTTAAATTATCAGGAAGGGGATATTAAGATGCGAAAAAAAGTGGCCATGACGGGAAATATAGCAGTGGCCAATGCCATGAGGCAGATCAATCCGGATGTATGCGCTGCATACCCCATAACGCCTTCAACAGAAATAATGCAGCAATTTGCCACTTTCAAATCCAATGGGAAGGTGGACACTGAATTGGTGACTGTAGAGAGCGAACACAGCGCCATGAGCGCCTGCATAGGCGCGGCCGCAGCAGGAGGCAGGGTAATGACAGCGACATCTGCCAATGGATTGGCCCTGATGTGGGAGATGCTCTACATTGCCTCGGGGAATAGAGTGCCTATAGTAATGACCGTAGTCAACAGGGCGTTGAGCGCGCCTATCAATATACATGCAGATCACAGCGATTCCATGGGCGCAAGGGATTCAGGGTGGATACAGATCTACTGCGAAAATGCACAGGAGACATATGACAGCCTTATTCAAGCGACAAGGATCAGCGAGGCAAAAAATGTGCGCCTCCCTGTAATGGTATGCATGGATGGGTTTATCATAAGCCACTCTATAGAAAATATAGAGCTTTTTGAAGACGAGGAAGTAAAAAGGTTCATAGGGGAATACATCCCTCTCTATCCCTTGCTGGACACAAAAAATCCTGTTACATACGGCCCGCTTGATCTGCAGGATTATTATTCAGAGCACAAAAGGCAGCAGGACGAGGCCATGTTTCATGCCGGGGATGTCATTCTAAGGACAGGAGAGGCTTTTGAGAAATTTTCAGGCAGAGGTTACGGCTATTTTGAGACCCATTGTATGGAGGATGCCGAGATAGCTGTTTTGGCCCTTGGTTCAGCAGCGGGGACAGTAAGAACGGTTGTAAACGAACTGAGGGGAAAAGGTGTAATGGCCGGTTCGATTAAATTGCGTGTATTTCGTCCTTTCCCTGCCAAAGAATTGGCTGATGCAATATCCCATCTTAAGGCCCTGGCCGTTTTAGACAGGTGCGACTCTTTCGGGGCATTTGGAGGGCCGGTATTTTCAGAGGTACGTTCATGCCTTTATGACAGGCCCGTGCGCCCCCATGTGACAAGCTACATATACGGGTTAGGCGGCAGGGATCTGGGACTGGATAAGGTGCAGGAGGTATTTAACGATCTTAAAAGGATTGTGGATACAGGCCATGTGGATAAGCTGGCAACCTTTCTGACGGTCAGGGAATAGGAGGAAATAGATATGATAAAACTGAAAGAGCTATCGGAAAAACAGGATCTCCTGGCAGGAGGTCACAGACTGTGCGCAGGTTGTACTGCATCTATAATAATGAGGCAGCTCATGCTGGCCTCGGATTATGACATGATCTTTACCTCCTCAACGGGCTGCCTGGAGGTCGCCACCTCCATATATCCTTACACAGCATGGAAGACGCCGTTTTTCCACAGCGCATTTGAGAATTCTGCTGCAACCACTGCAGGGATAGAGTCCATGTTCCAATCCCTGAAACGGCAGGGGAAAATACCCAAAGACCGTCAGATCAAGTTTGTCGCTATTGGAGGAGACGGAGGCACATATGACATAGGGCTTCAGGCATTATCGGGCGCGCTTGAGAGGGGCCACGATTTCATGTATGTATGTTACGATAATGAGGCATATATGAACACAGGGATACAACGCTCAAGCGCAACCCCTATGGGGGCTTCCACAACAACGTGCCCGGCTGGGACATGCATGCCTGGCAAAAAACAGAGAAGAAAGGATCTTACTGCTATTGTTGCCGCCCACAATATACCTTATCTGGCCCAGGCATCGCCCAGCCATTACAGGGACCTTATGGAAAAGGTCCGAAAGGCATTCTCTATTGAAGGGCCAAAGTTCATGAATATCATAGCCCCCTGTCACCGTGGATGGCGTACCAAGATCGATGAGGGTATAAAGCTTGCCAGGCTCGCGGTCGAGACATGCTTTTGGCCGCTTTATGAGATTGAGGAGGGAAAGGTTAATATAACCTACAAGCCTAAGGAAAAGTTGCCGCTTACAGACTGGCTAAAGATGCAGGGAAGATTCGCCCACCTTTTTAGTCCGGGAAACCAGCACATAATAGATACCTTGCAGGCTCAGGTCAACAAGGATTGGGAGAGTTTGCTGGAAAGGGAATCGAAGAAGTGATGTTCGATGCCTATATTTTACAACATAGCAGCGATAGAAGATATGAACATGACATATTGCTTAATTTTCATAATGAGAATTGCCGATGGCTGTAATACCAATATGATAATGTCCAATTACACCAAAGTAGAAATGTCCAAAGTAAGGTTTGCTATAATTACCCGAAAAATGGAAGG
>JAFGSM010000083.1 GCA_016934595.1 bacterium
CCATGATCTACATGCCCTATCGTCCCTACATTTATATGTGGCTTCTTCCTTTCAAACTTCTCCTTTGCCATCCTCAATCCCTCCTGTATATTTATCTTCTGTATATTCTTGACATTAACCGTTCGGATACCTGCTGAGGGACCTCCATATAACTTTCAAACTGCATTGTATAAGTCCCCCTGCCCTGAGTCATAGACCTCAGATCAGTGGCATATCCAAACATCTCTGATAATGGAGCCTTTGCACTGATCACTTGCGCCCCGCTTCGTGTTTCCATCCCCTCTATCTTTCCCCTTTTCGAGTTAAGGTCGGAAATGACATCGCCCATATATTCCTGAGGTATGACTACCTCAACCTTCATGATAGGCTCAAGCAATACAGGTGCTGCCTCCACCGCCGCCTTTCTTGTTGCGATGGAAGCGGCGATCTTGAAAGAAAGATCCGAAGAATCCACCTCGTGATAAGAGCCGCCAATCAGACTAGCCTTTACATCTATAGCGGGATATCCGGCAAGGATGCCTGTTTCAAGTGCCTCGCGCACCCCCTGTTCAATCGCATTTATGAATCCTTTTGGAATCACATCCTCAGATGTCAAATTTTCAAAGGAAAATCCCTTCCCCCTGGTTTGAGGTTTCAAACTCAGCATAACATGACCATATTGCCCCTTGTTCCCTACCTGCCTGTCAAATTTTTCCTCAACATCGACCTCCTTTGAGATGGTCTCCTTGTATGCCACCTGCGGTTTGCCTATATTTGCATTGACTTTAAACTCTCGCAACATCCGGTCGGTTAGAATCTCAAGGTGCAGTTCTCCCATGCCGGAGATCACTGTCTGCCCAGTTTCTTCCACAACTTTATAGGTAAAGGTAGGATCTTCCTGTCCAAGCTTCATTAAGACATCCATAAGCATATCCTGATCCTTTTTTGTTTTTGGCTCAATTGCCACCGTTACGACCGGTTCAGGAAATGTCATAGACTCAAGTATAATCGGCCTGTTTTGTGCGCAAATGGTGTCGCCTGTGGTTGTCTTTTTTAATCCTGCTGCTGCGACTATCTCTCCAGCGCAAACCTCCTTTATTTCTTCTCTCTTATTGGCATGTATCTTCATTAGCCGGGTAGCCTTTTCTCTGCTGTCCTTTGTGGCATTATACACAATGTCGCCAGAACGCAAGTTGCCTGAATAAACCCTGAAATAGGCAAGATTGCCTATATAGGGATCAGCCATAATCTTGAAAACAAGGGCGGCGAAAGGCTCATCAATGCCTGATTGCCTTTTTTCCAGCTTTCCGGTCCTTGGATTTAAACCCTCTATAGGCGGTATATCAAGAGGCGAAGGCAAAAAATCCACCACCGCATCCAGCAAAGGCTGAACTCCCTTATTTTTAAACGAAGCCCCGCAGAGCACTGGAACCAGATTAAGTTTCAGCGTGCCAATCCTGATCCCTTTAATTATATCATCTTCTGCAAGTCCTCCGGTCTCTAAATATCTTTCCATCAAAAAGTCATCCTGTTCTGCGACTGTTTCAACCATCTGAGCCCTGTACTCGCGTGCTATGGATACCAGTTCATCAGGTATCTGCTCTTTGTGATATGTGGCGCCTAGTGTTTCCTCCTCCCATATGACAGCCTCCATTCTAATAAGGTCTATAACCCCGCGAAATAGATTTTCAGCCCCTACCGGAATCTGCAAAGGCAATGGTGTTGCGCCTAAACGCTTTCTGATCATATCAACTGTCTTGAAAAAGTCTGAGCCTATTCTATCCATCTTATTGATAAAGGATATCCTTGGAATTGAATACCTGTCTGCCTGCCTCCAAACCGTCTCCGACTGAGGCTCTACTCCGCTGACACCGCAAAATATGGCAATGGATCCGTCAAGCACCCTCAGCGACCTCTCAACCTCTGCAGTAAAGTCGACATGTCCGGGTGTGTCAATAATATTTATCCTGCAATCTTTCCAGTAACATGTCGTGGCTGCCGAGGTAATGGTTATTCCGCGTTCCTTTTCCTGCTCCATCCAGTCCATCTCTGCTGTTCCGTCATCTACCTCTCCCAATTTATATGTAATGCCGGAATAATACAGAATCCTTTCGGTTGTGGTAGTCTTGCCCGCATCTATATGAGCCATGATCCCAATATTTCTTATATTTTCTAAAAGTGTTTGCTTCGACATATTTTCTAAATTCTATTTTCCAGCTATTGTCTTTATTATTATTTTAAAAAGATTGCAGCCATTGAAAGGTGAATTCTTAACTTACCATTTATAATGGGCGAATGCCTTGTTGGCTTCGGCCATCTTGTGTGTATCATCCTTTTTCTTTATGGAAAGCCCTCTATTGTTCGCGGCATCTATAAGCTCGTTTGCAAGGGCATCTACCATAGTCTTTCCTTTCTGCTGCGATGCAAACCCAATTATCCATCTGATGGCAAGAGTAATTCTACGCTGTGGACGAATCTCCACAGGTACCTGATAGGTTGCGCCTCCAACCCTCCTTGATTTTACCTCAAGCACCGGTTTTACATTCGACACAGCCTGTTTGAAGACCTGAACAGGGTCCTCCTTGGTTTTTGACTGGATCATATCTAACGCTTTATATAAGATCCTCTCCGCTGTGTTCCTCTTCCCGTCACGCATAAGTTTGTTAATAAATTTAGCCATTAACTGGTCATTATATTTTGCGTCATTTGCAATTTCTCTACGCGTAACAACCCTTCTTCTTGGCATTAAATAACACTCCCTATGTTAATTCTGTGATTTTGGCCGCTTTGCACCGTATTTAGACCGGCCTTTTTTACGGTCCTGCACACCTGCAGTATCAAGGTGCCCTCTGATTATATGATATCTAACCCCAGGCAAATCCTTTACCCTGCCCCCTCTTATGAGTACTATGGAATGTTCCTGAAGATTATGCCCAACCCCTGGAATATAAGTGGTTACCTCTTTCCCGTTGGTCAACCTTACCCTGGCAACCTTTCTCAATGCAGAATTAGGTTTCTTGGGGGTTGATGTATATACCCTTACGCATACCCCCCTTTTTTGTGGGCATGATTGCAATGCAGGGGTATCCTTCTTTTTTGTTATCCTTTTACGTGACTGTCTAACGAGTTGATTTATTGTCGGCATTATACACTTACCTCAAATCCTGCAAAAATATTTGTATGACAAAAGAGCCAATATTCTAAATCATAGTCTATAATTTGTCAAGTCAGAAATGGGGATGGCGCTGAATCTTTATCAATCTCCTCAACATCTATATCTCTATAGCGCTTTAAACCTGTGCCTGCAGGAATGAGCCTGCCTACGATGACGTTTTCTTTCAATCCGCGAAGGTCATCCTTCTTGCCCTGGACAGATGCCTCTGTAAGCACACGGGTCATCTCCTGGAAGGATGCCGCTGATATAAAACTGTCTGTGCTAAGGGATGCCTTTGTGATACCCAGAAGTATCGATTTCCCGCTTGCAGGTTCGCCGCCTTCCGCAATAACCCTTTCGTTTTCCTGTTGGAACTGAAATTTATCTGCCTGCTCTCCGGCAATAAATTTTGTGTCTCCAACAGATTCGATCCTTACCCATCTAAGCATCTGACGTACTATGACCTCAATGTGCTTGTCATCGATATTTACCCCCTGAAGCCTGTAAACTTCCTGAACCTCATCCACAAGATATTTTTGAAGCGCCTTGTCGCCCATCACCCTGAGGACATCATGAGGATTGGGGGCTCCATCCATCAGGGGCTCTCCTGCCTTCACCCTGTCACCATTGTGAACATTAACATGTTTCCCTCTGGGAATCAGATATTCCTGCTCTACGCCTGCATCATTGCGTACAAAAACCTGTCTCATCCCTTTTGACAATCCTCCCAGCCTAACCTCTCCGTCTATCTCTGCAATTATTGCATATTCCTTAGGTTTTCTTGCTTCAAATAGCTCCGCAACCCTCGGCAATCCTCCTGTAATATCCTTTGTCTTTGTCGTCTCCCTTGGGATCTTGGCGATTATATCCCCTGGCGATACATCGGTATTTTCGGGAACAATCAAATGTGCCCCAGCAGGCAATAGATAATTTGTGACCTGTTTATTTTCTTCTTTGATCTGTATCCTTGGCTGAAGCTTCTCGTCCTGATGGTCCAGGATAAGTTTTTGTGACAAACCAGTAACCTCATCCAAATCCTCTTTCATTGTTATGCCGTCTATTACATCCTTGAAGGAAAGCCTTCCAGCGACCTCTGTGAGTATTGGTATTGTATAAGGATCCCACTCAACCAATGTTTGGCCCGGATTTACCGACTGCCCATCCTGAACCATGATAGTTGCACCGTAAACCACAGGATATTTTTCCCTCTCGTGACCTGTTTCGTCAGAGATACCGATGCTTCCATTTCTGTTGAGAACGATCATATTGCCATCCTTATTCCTGACCGTATTTAAATTGTGATAGCGCAGAATCCCTCCATTCTTGGCCACAAGTGTAGATTCCGTCTCTGTCAACCTGGCCGTGCCTCCGATATGGAATGTCCTCATCGTCAACTGTGTGCCAGGCTCGCCTATTGACTGGGCAGCAAGCACGCCAACGGCAACTCCTATCTCAACCATCTTCCCTCTGGCAAGGTCGGTGCCGTAGCATCTTGCACAGACCCCCCTCCTCGCCTCGCATGTAAGAACAGACCTGATTTTGACACTGGTTATGCCTGCATTTTCAATCATCTCTGCCAAATCCTTATCGATCTCCTGATTCGCCTTCACAATGATTTCATCCGTGACAGGGTCCTTAACATCCTCAAGAGCCACCCTTCCAATAGCCCTGTCCTTGATGGAAGCGATCACCTCTCCGCCTTCGATGATCGGAGTGAACTCTATCCCTGAAAGCGTTCCACAGTCCTCTATGGTTACTATCACATCCTGGGCCACATCAACCAGCCGCCTGGTCAAATAACCTGAATCCGCTGTTTTTAAAGCAGTGTCAGCAAGGCCTTTACGCGCCCCGTGTGTAGAGATGAAATACTGTAAAACGGTCAATCCCTCTCGGAAATTGGCTGTAATTGGCGTCTCTATGATCTCTCCCGAAGGTTTGGCCATCAAACCCCTCATCCCCGCCAATTGTCTTATCTGTTGTTTGCTTCCCCTGGCCCCTGAATCAGCAAGCATGAAGATCGGATTAAATTCGCCAGTTTTCACTGAACGGCCCCTGCCTGCCACCTTGTCTACGGTTTTCAATTCATTGAACATTTCATCCGATATCTGCTCTGTGACCCTTGACCATATATCTACCACCTTGTTATAACGCTCGCCATCAGTGATAATACCATCCAGGTGCTGCTGCTCTACCTCTATAACCTCCTGCTCAGCTTTGCTTATTATTTCCTCTTTTCTGGCCGGAACCTGTATATCGTCTATGGATATAGAGATGCCTGACTTTGTGGCATATTTAAACCCTATCTCCTTCAGGTTGTCCAATAGCTTGAGGGTTTCATTAAGCGGGTATTTTCTTACACATTCGGCAACCAGGTTTATCACATCCTTCTTTTTGAGTTCGTAATTGATGAATTCCATACCCTGAGGCAGTATGTCATTGAAAATAATCCTCCCAGGGGTGGTACCGATGATTTCCCCTTCAATACGTACCTTGATTTTTGACTGGAGGGCCAGTTCGCCGCAATCATAAGCCAGCCTGACCTCGTCCTTATCGGAAAATATCTTTCCCTCTCCCTTTTCCCCAATTTTACCTTTGGTCAAAAAGTAGCACCCAAGAACCATATCCTGGCTAGGCACAGCCAAAGGCTCGCCATTTGCAGGGGAGAGGATATTGTTGATGGACATCATCAGCGCCCTTGCCTCAACCTGGGCCTCAAAAGAAAGCGGGATATGAACCGCCATCTGATCGCCGTCAAAGTCCGCATTGAATGCAGCGCAAACCAAAGGATGTATCCTTATGGCCTTTCCCTCAACCAAAACAGGTTCAAATGCCTGGATGCCCAGCCTGTGCAATGTCGGCGCCCTGTTTAAAAGTACAGGATGCTCTGTTATAACCTCTTCAAGTATCTCCCATATCTCAGGTCTTTGTTTTTCAACCATTTTTTTGGCGCTCTTTATTGTGTTCACATACCCCTTCTCTTCTAACTTATTGTATATAAAGGGTTTAAAAAGCTCAAGAGCCATATATTTTGGCAATCCGCATTGATGAAGCTTGAGCTCAGGCTCAACAACTATAACCGAACGGCCTGAGTAATCGACCCTTTTGCCGAGAAGATTTTGCCTGAATCTTCCCTGTTTGCCTTTCAGCATATCGCTTAGTGACTTAAGCGGCCGATTGTTCGCCCCACGCAGAATCCTTCCGCGTCTTCCGTTGTCAAAGAGTGCGTCCACAGCCTCCTGAAGCATACGCTTTTCATTCCTGATGATTACATCAGGGGCATTTAATTCAATAAGCCTTCTCAGACGGCTATTGCGGTTGATGACACGCCTGTAAAGGTCATTCAAATCGGAAGTCGCAAAGCGCCCGCCGTCCAGAGGAACTAATGGTCTGAGTTCCGGAGGGATTACGGGGATCACTTCCAGGATCATCCATTCAGGTTTATTGCCGGAATTCAGAAACGCCTCAACGACCTTAAGCCTTTTGGCTATCTTTTTTTCCTGCTGGGATGAAGAGGTTAATCTCATTTCATCCCGCAAATCCTTGGCAAGTTTGGGCAAATCCAGCCTCTTCAATAGGGTGCGGATTGCATCGGCTCCCATTTCGGCAACAAAACGGTCGCCATATTCTTCCCTTGCCTTGCGATATTTTTCTTCAGTCAAGATATCATTTGCTTGAAGGCTTGTATCGCCTGGGTCTATGACTACATATGCCTCAAAATAAAGAATCTTTTCAAGGTCCCTTAGAGTCATGTCCAACAAGTGGCCAATCCTGCTTGGAAGCCCTTTAAAAAACCAGACATGGGACACGGGGCATGCCAGCTCTATATGGCCAAGCCTTTCCCTTCTGACCTTGGACTGTATGACCTCTACACCGCATTTATCACATACCACTCCACGGTGTTTCATCCTTTTGTATTTCCCGCAATTACACTCCCAATCCTTTGTTGGCCCAAAGATCTTGGCGCAAAAAAGGCCGTCCTTTTCAGGCTTAAAGGTTCTGTAATTGATTGTCTCAGGCTTCTTGACTTCTCCATGAGACCATGACCTAATCCTTTCGGGGGAAGCAAGACCTATGCGTATAGAATCAAACTCGACCCTTTCATTAGCCTTGGATGTAAATCCTGTATACGCTCTCAAATCCTTCCTCCTTTTTTATTCACTACTATCTTCTTTTAATAATTCAACATCTAGACACAGGCTTTGCAGCTCTTTTACGAGGACATTAAACGACTCGGGAACACCCGGATTGCTTAAGTCCTCGCCTTTGACTATCGCCTCATAGGCATCAGTTCTGCCAGGCACATCATCCGATTTCACTGTAAGTATCTCCTGCAGCGTGTAAGCAGCGCCATATGCCTCAAGCGCCCATACCTCCATCTCGCCAAACCTCTGGCCTCCAAACTGGGCCTTGCCTCCAAGAGGTTGTTGTGTTACCAATGAGTAAGGGCCTATCGACCGTGCATGAATCTTGTCGTCGACCAGATGTGCAAGTTTGATAATATAAATAAGTCCGACAGTTACATCCTGCTCGAATGGCTCGCCTGTTCGTCCGTCATACAGTATAGTCCTTCCGGATTCAGGCAGGCCAGCCTCCTTGAGAGTCTCCTTTATCTGGGATACAGTAGCTCCATCAAACACAGGGGTAGCCATGCGTATACCGAGCGCCTTGGCAGCCCAGCCCAAATGAGTCTCAAGTATTTGACCGACATTCATTCTTGATGGCACTCCTAAAGGATTTAATACTATTTCAACCGGAGTTCCATCAGGAAGAAACGGCATATCTTCTTGCGGCAGTATCTTGGAAACAACACCTTTATTGCCATGCCTTCCAGCCATCTTATCTCCGACTGACAGTTTTCTCTTCATTGCGACATAAACCTTGACTAGCTTTATCACACCCGGAGGCAATTCCCCTCCCCTCTCCAGTCTTGTAAGCTTATCATGGAATATATTCTGATAATGATCTATCTGTGTGTCAGCCCAATTCTTTATATCTTCTATCTGTGGCTTTATTTCAAAGTCCTCTATCGATTCCAGGTCATCATCAATTTTTTCGGGGATTTCTGTAAAATTATGCTCCGCCAAAAGATCCTTCATCATTTTCGACTTCTGATCCTGGACAATCTTTATCTCGTCTTTTAGACTTTTCTTCAATTTGGAGACCTCTTCATCCTCAATATCCTGAGAACGCTTGTCCTTTTCCACACCTTTGCGTGAAAAGACCTTTACATCCACGACAACGCCTTCAATGCCTGGAGGCACAATAAGAGACGCATCTCTTACATCGGCTGCCTTCTCTCCAAAAATGGCTCTAAGGAGCTTTTCTTCAGGTGTAAGCTGTGTCTCCCCTTTAGGGGTAACCTTGCCGACCAGTATATCACCAGGTTTAATCTCCGCCCCTATACGGATTATGCCGCTTTCATCCAGATTTTTAAGTACATCATCGCTTACATTTGGAATATCCCTGGTAATCTCCTCCCTTCCCAGCTTTGTGTCCCTTGCCTCTATCTCAAATTCTTCAATGTGTATGGATGTATAACAATCCTCCTTTACAAGATTCTCGCTGATTAGAATCGCATCCTCAAAATTGTATCCGCCCCATGGCATAAACGCCACAAGCACATTCTGACCGAGGGCCAAATCCCCTTGATCAGTGGCCGATCCGTCAGCTATAAGCTCTCCAACATCCACTTTCTGTCCTACTTTAACCACTGGCCTCTGGTTAAGGCATGTATTCTGATTTGAACGTTGAAATTTCATCAGCTCATATACATCTATGACCGGTTCGGAACCAGGTTCGGCGATGTTATCAGTGGACTGATCAACCCTGATGATTATCCTGTTTGCGTTCACACTCTCAACAATGCCCGCCCTTTTTGCCACCACAATGGCCCCTGAATCCCTTGCAACTATGGCCTCCATGCCTGTTCCGACAAGGGGCGCATTAGGCTTTAGCAAGGGCACACCCTGGCGCTGCATATTTGATCCCATTAGCGCCCTATTAGCATCATCGTGTTCCAAAAAGGGTATAAGAGATGCCGAGGCGCTGACAAGTTGCTTTGGAGACACATCCATAAAGTTTATTTGATCTGCTGTAAGTTTTTTAAATTCTCCCCCTTGCCTTGCGTTTACCCTCTCGGCAGTAAAATAACCATTTTGGTCTATAGGCGCATTGGCCTGGGCTATGGCATATTTTTCCTCCTCGCTGGCCGTCAGATGAACTATCTCTGAGGTTACCCTTCCATCTGTCACCTTTCTGTAAGGTGTCTCTATAAAACCGAATTCATTTACCCTCGCATATGTGGAAAGGGATGCAATCAGACCGATATTTGGGCCCTCAGGGGTTTCAATAGGACATATCCTCCCATAGTGAGTCGTATGTACGTCTCTCACCTCAAATCCCGCTCTCTCCCTGCTAAGGCTTCCTGGCCCTAATGCGCTTAAACGCCTTTTGTGGGTAAGCTCTGACAGTGGATTTGTTTGATCAAGGAATTGAGACAACTGACTGCTGCCAAAAAATTCCTTGACAACCGCTGAAACGGGCTTTGAATTCACGATATCATGGGGCATGACGGTTTCCATATCCTGCATGCTCATACGCTCTTTGATCGCCCTTTCCATCCTGACAAGACCGACCCTGAACTGGTTTTCCAAAAGCTCTCCAACAGATCTGACCCTTCTGTTCCCAAGGTGATCTATATCGTCAACATAACCAACACCATTCTGTAGCTGAAACAGGTAACGGATTGTCTCTATAAAATCCCTTGTCGTAAGAAGCCTTTCATCAAGGCTTATGTCCAAACCAAGGCGGCGATTTATAATCAAACGTCCTACATTAGAAAGGTCATAGCGTTTCAAATCAAAAAACATGCTGTCGAAAAGGGCCTGAGCGCTTTCCTGGGTTGGAGGATCTCCTGGGCGCATCCTTTTATATATATCGACCAGCGCATCCTTTTTACTCTTGATATTATCCTTTACAACCGTTTCTCTCAAAGATGTCCCTATCTTACTGTTTTCAATAATTAATAACTCGATCTCGGGTATCCCCTTTTCCCTTATAGTCATAAGGGTTTCAACTGTTACAGGAGTGTTTGTTTCAAAGAGTATTTCACCTGTCTCTTTGTCTACGATATCCGAAGCCAAATAATGACCTAATAATTGTTCATCTTCGGCAGGGACCCTTTCTATTCCGCATTCCTGCATACGTTTAAAGCCCGCCCTGGTTATTTTGGTATGCATCTTGACAATCACGCGGCCTGTTTTTGGATCGCAGATATCATTAATTGCCCTTTCCCCGATATGGGCTTCAGGGTCAAGAAGCTTTGAAAATTTTGATCCCTGATCAAGGATAATCCTTTCGGTCTGATAAAAGGTTTTCAATATTTCCTCGTCCGAGTCTATACCCAAAGCCCTGAGAAGCACTGTGGCTATTATCTTTCTCCTCCGGTCGATCCTCAAATAAAGTATGTCCTTCGTGCAAATCTCAAATTCTATCCAGGAACCCCGATATGGTATGACCCTTGCTGTATAAAGTATCTTCTGACCAGAATATGTCTTTCCTTTGTCATGGCCGAAAAAAACCCCTGGAGACCTGTGCATCTGGCTTACTATGGCCCTTTCTGTCCCATTGATTATAAATGTGCCATTATCGGTCATCAACGGGATCTCGCCCAGATATATCTCCTGTTCTTTAATATCCCGAATGGTTTTGTTCATCTGTTCTTTGCCTTTTCCCCACACAATCAGCCTTACAACCAGTTTCAGCGGCGCGGCATATGTCATACCCCTTTGCCTGCACTCCTTGACTCTGTATTTAGAATCCCCAAGGCTATAAGAAACAAATTCTAATGAACATGAATTGCTGAAATCTCCGATTGGGAAAATACTCTTAAAGACTCCTTGCAACCCTCTATCTGCCCTTGCTTCAGGGGGGATATCCTTCTGTAGAAAGCTTTCATATGAACCTTTTTGTATCTCAATAAGGTCAGGCACATCCATAATTTCAGGGATG
The DNA here is from genome assembly GCA_016934595.1 of bacterium. Classification (GTDB taxonomy): domain Bacteria; phylum SZUA-182; class SZUA-182; order DTGQ01; family JAFGSM01; genus JAFGSM01. Next base: position 11,144 of record JAFGSM010000083.1, read on the forward strand.
GAACCAAAATTTCTACGAATGTGTTTACAACTCTTTGTCATATTTGTCATATATACCTCTTTAATTGTAACCGTCCAGATAACAATTTTGCCATTAAACAATCATGGCCAATCTTTATTGGCCATGATTGTTGCTCAACCCCTATGGACGTTCTCCGAACGTTTACCTTTTTTCAAAGAGTCTTCTGCTCATAATTAACTCAAATATACCTCTTAATAATATGCGTTATTTGATCTCTACGGTAGCGCCCACTTTTTCTAGTGTCTCTTTGATCTTTTGTGCCTCCTCCTTTGGGACATTCTCCTTCACAGGTTTCGGACAGCCTTCGACTAAATCCTTGGCCTCTTTGAGCCCCAGGCCTGTCAATGCACGAACTTCTTTGATCACCTGAATCTTTTTGTCTCCGATAGCTGTTAGATTTACAGTAAATTCTGTTTTTTCCTCTTCCTTCTTCTCTCCTCCTGAGATTGCCGCCCCAGCCATCATCATGGGCATAGGAGCCGCAGCCGATACACCGAATTTGCTTTCGAGTTCTTTAACTAATTCAGACAATTCCATTACAGTCATATTGGAAATGTAATTTATGACATCCTCTTTGCTAAGCTCTGCCATCTTTCTTCCTCCCGCTTTTTCTCTGATTTAAACTCAATCTGGTTTTTTTTAACCACAAAAGTATAAAATATATAAATTAATTGACAGACAAGGCAGGTAAAGTTTGATAAAAGCGTTTTCGATCCCTCATGTTAGCATTCTAAACAAACACGGGTTTGAAAAACCCAAAAAAGGGATCAAGGCTAAATCAAGCTGCACCTGCCTTATACTATTAACCAAATCAGACCTATGCCTTTTTTTGTTCTATAGCCTTAAGGCAATTCATCAACCCTGTTATAGGAGCGATTAATACATTTACGACGCCCCTCAACGGTGATTGTATCCCTGAAATGACCTGACCTAAAAGCACTTCCCTTGAAGGCAGATTTGCAAGCACCGCTATTTTGTCTTCGTTCACCATAGCGCCTTCAATGACTCCACCCTTAAGGACAATTTCAGGATTATCCTTGGCAAATTCGTACAAAACCCTGACAGGGGTGATAGGATCATCCCAAGCAAAAACAAGAGCTGTAGGTCCTGTAAAAAGACAGCTTACATCATTCTTGTTGTTTGACGTCTTGTAAGCCATCTTGCCTAAAGTATTTTTAATAACCAGAAGTTCTATGTGCGCAACTCTAGAGAGTTTTCGCAAGTTTTCCATTCGCTGAACGTTCAGCCCCCTAAATTCTATGAATACAAAGGACGAACATCTGGCAAATTTGTCCTCTAATTCCTTTACAACCTTTTCTTTATCTTTTCTTTTCACCCCTTTGCCCTCACACTTTTTCGAATTTGATTAAAAACCTTCCTGCCACAATATCCATTACAAACCCTCAACGTAACATATTTCGGATCTGAACGATATCAAGTTTCACTCCAGGAGACATTGTGCTGGCAACTGCCATGCCTTTCAAATAATGTCCTTTGCTTGTAGGCGGCTTGAGTTTTATCAAGGTTTCAAGGAATGCCCTTGCATTTTCTACCAGCTGATTCACTCCAAATGAAGCCTTGCCAATCGGTACATGAAGTATCCCGTTTTTTTCGACCTTAAAGTCTATTTTCCCCGACTTTATCTCTTGTATTACTTTGGCCAAATCAAAGGTTACAGTACCAGTCTTAGGATTAGGCATAAGACCCCTGGGGCCTAAAATTTTACCCAATTTACCAACGTTGCCCATCATGTCAGGGGTAGCTATCGTCCAGTCAAATTCCAGCCACCCGCCCTTGACTTTTTCTACCATTTCATCGCCACCAGCATAGTCTGCACCCGCATCTATGGCCTCTTTCTCTTTGTCACCTTTGGCAAAAGCCAGTATCCTGACCTTTTTGCCTGTGCCATTGGGCAGGACTACTGTGCCCCTCACCATTTGGTCAGCCTTCTTTGGATTGACTCCCAATCTGACTGCCAAATCGACTGTTTCATCGAATTTTGCCTTGGCCATTTCCTTGGTCAAGGAA
>JAFGSM010000084.1 GCA_016934595.1 bacterium
ACTGCTAAAAATATTATTGTTTCTTCGCTCTTTTTTTTACTATCTGCCATAATGTATATTGAAAAAAGAATCAAAAGAGCTGACAAATTATAAACAGAGAAAAGAAACAAGCCTGTATCTTTTATTGAATAAAAAATGTTCCCTAAATTTAATGTAAATATGGGTGGTGTATGTGTACTTGCAAATGCTAATTTGTTAAGCTCAATAAACGTATTTGGATATGGAAAAACATGAATAAGCAGGTAAATAACTACTCCTAAAAGGCCACCAGCAATAAATCCTGTAAAGTAACTGTATTTTTTTGCTAATTCTTTTTCCCAAAACAAAAATATTAAAAATATTGTTGGAGCAAATATGATGCTATGGGGGTGGATTTCAAATGCAATCCCAATTAATAGGCCTGATATTAAACCAATCCGCCAATGAGAAAATGTGTCACGTAAAGTCAATCCAATAGCAAGGTATCCTAATGCTGCTGCGATGATGTCTGGTCTTGCCAGATGAGCAGAAATAATAAAAGTCTTTGATAAAGCAACGAGTATTAAGCTAATAATTGCAAGATTGTATTCACCCAGCGAGTAGCAAATTAAATATACTGCAATCAGAAGAATCATTCCAAAAAATAATGAAACTATTCTTACAGGTAACAAATCGGGTGATCCAAAAATTTTCAGACTTAAAGCTTGTATCCATGTGGGAAACCAGGGGAAAAAAGTCCAATAGCCCTCAAATCGATTAAACACACCTTCATCCAGTGGTCCAAAAACCCGTCCGGTTTGAAGAAACGCCCAGGCTCGGCTTGTTAACCACGCTTCATCCTCAAAAGCTTGTGGAAAGCGCATTAGTGACCAAGAATGAAATATGAAAATTATTGTAAATAGGATTATAGATCTTTTTAAGAGCTTTTTATCAATCATAATCTAGCGTAAATATCCTCTCAAAATCACGGCTTGTTTTAAATTTGCAAATATCGTTTTGAAATTATTTACTTTAGACTTTCCGCTAAAACGAGGTCGGATATCTATTGGTACACTATTAATTCTGAAACCATTTCTTTGCGCCTTTATAATAAATTCCATTAACACAGCCCAGCCCCGTCCTGATGATTTTAATTTAATTTCTTCCAATAATCTTCTGCGAAACATTAATATTCCCTGGAATTTTGGCATCTTACCGTATAATAAATTGTACAAGATTCTTTCTGCTTTTGATAATACCATTGATAGAAAAGACCTTTTTTGATTTATCAGGTAACCAAGAACCATATCCGATTTTACAACACGAGACAATAATAGTTTGATAAGTGATCCAGAAAATTGTCCATCTGCAGGGTAAAAAGTAAGCAATTCACCTTTTGCCGAATCAAATCCGGTTCTATATACTCCACCTAATCCTTTATTCTTTTTATGATGTATAACTCTTACTCTTTTATATTTATCCGCTAGAAAATCTGATATTTGATATGTATTATCAGTGCTTCCATCATCAATTATAATAATCTCTGATTGGCAATTAATTTCATCCAATACATTTTCGATTTCACTTACAACTAGTTCCAGGCTTTTCTCTTCATTGAAAGCCATAATAACAACTGAAAGGTCCATTTTCTAATACACTACCTAAGCTGCTAAATTTTAAATCTCAGTATTCTTGCTGGCGATCTTGCAACAACTCTATTTTTCTGTTTTATGAAATCCCTTTTTTATAAAACACTTGCTAATGAGTAATGTTGTCCCTGTCTCTGCATGGGCGTAAGGAACAAGCAACCTTGCAACAATATTACAGATATTATAAAAGTCAGCTTCTTCTGGTAGATTGGCAAAAGGATATAATATTCTTGAAACTAGAAAATATATATCGAGCTTCCTTTCATCTTTTGTAATGAAGTATTGTTCCATAAATTCATTTAAAAGGGATACATTGAAATGCCTGTCATACCATGGTTCTTTTAATGGCGACAGAGAAAACTTTTTACGAAATTTGTTAATCGTTTCAAACCCCTCTTGAGATCCCTCAATAAATATGAATTTTCCTCTGACAGGCAATAAGGCGTAAATTTTTAAAATAGCCTCTTTTTGAAGTTCCCACGTAGGAAGGTTGATAAGTCCCCTGACAGAAACAACTGTGCTAAATTGTCCTGTAGAATAAGTTTTATCAATATCTAATACATTCCTTTTTTCAAATACAACATTTTTACGAAGTGGTTTTCTTTCAACTAAATACTTTTGTGCCATTTTAATCATATTCTCTGAAAGATCACAGGCGACAATGCTGTTACAGTAACCAGCAAGTTCCAATGTAGAAATCCCATTGCCACAGAATATTTCTAGCACATTATCATTTGGATCAAGCCATTGCTGGACTGTCTCGACTTCTAAAAGTCGCATATTATCATCAAGAAGGGTTGTTTTTCCAGTTGTCTCATATTTCAAAGCACGCTCATCCCAGTATTTGATATTTTGTTCAGTTGTAAATGTTTTCATAGCTTAAGCCCTCCTCTTCTAATAAATTTGGATCATTTAAACTCAGCGGCTTTTGCGCAGCGCCGAAAGGCAATGGGTTAGAGTCCGCTGTAGTGCGTTATGATTTTTGATTATAAAAATTCATAAATGCTTCGCGAATCTTAATGCTATGTTGGTCTTCATCTATTAATAATGGATTGCCATATCGCCATGTAAATTTTAAAATCCGGATTAGCTATATCAAGCATCCATTCCATGCGTAAACGAAAAAAAACGAAAAGCCAACCTCCCTCTCACTAATTATAATAGGCCATATGAGTGGGGAGCCTCCTCGAAATTTGGGAAGCAATGAGTTGTATATTCCAATAAATCCGAATGGGACAGCAGCCAAGGTTGATTGCCTCGTAAAAAGTCTAAAACTTCCCTAACAGTAAGTTTTATATTATAAATTTGGTGTATATTTTGGCGATATAATCTTGATTTTTTACCATCGAAATTACTTTTTACGAGGCCATAAAGGTTGCTTCACCAATCAGCCAGTACCAGCCAACAACGAAGCACAGGTCTGGATTTAACTCTTTTACTATCTGTTCTGAATGTTTGCGATTATTTGCGATGTGTAACTCCAATTCTTGACTTTGAGCAAAATACTTAAAATCACCATACTTCGTTCGTGTGTCGTTTGTATCGTCAATAGTTACAACGCCAATCAGATTCTTCGGTGCAAGCGAGTATATCTCTTTTAGTACCCGAAGACCCAATTGTTTGCTTCCCATGAACAGAACGTGGTTTATCTTGCTCATTTTATCTCCTCAGTTTTTTAGGGCTAATTTAATTATTATTTCCTTACCAACCTTTGCAACTGGGTATGTTCAAATTCTCCAGTGCCATGAGAAGACCTGATCATTAACTTTTTCTCCTGATCAAATTTAGTAATTTTTCAACAACCTCATTTTGTTGTTCGATCGTCATAGATTCATATAAAGGGATGGTTAAAGACCTGGAAAATATTTCATCTGTATTAGGGAAATCCCCTGGCTTGTATCCATAACGATTTCTGTAGTATCTTGTCAGAGGTATATGACAAGTACCTATAGTTGTTTCAATACCCTCTTTTCCCAAATCAGAAATAAGTTCAGTACGTTGATCTGCAATCCATTGTGGTAAAAGTACAACATAAGATTGAAAAATGTGTTTGCTGTTTTTATTTATTGCCGGAGTAACAATATCACTATTTCTAAAATATTTATGATATTTAAGAGCCAAGTTTCTCCTTGATAAAATTATTCGATCAATTTTTCCCATTTGTGATATGCCCAAAGCTGCTTGAAATTCCGTCATACGATAATTAAATCCGGGAATAATAAAATCAGGTAATGCAGATTCAGGATCTAATCCATGATTTCTTAATGCACGAAGTCTTTGAGCTAATTTATAATCACTTGTTATGATCACTCCTCCCTCTCCTGTTGTTATTATCTTTCTTGGATGAAAACTAAAACAACCCAATTTACCCCAAGTTCCAGCCAGTCTTTTATTAAGAGAAGCACCTAAAGCACATGCAGCGTCTTCTATTACCGCAATATCGTAACGATTAGCAATTTCCATTATGTCAGGCATATCTGCCAATTGACCAAAAGTATGAACAGGAAGAATTGCCTTGACCCTTTTGGCAGTTTTATTATTGCTAAATAATTTTTTTAAATTGATTTCAAGAAGATCCGGATTAATGTTGAAAGTTTTGGAGTCTATATCTACAAATACAGGTTGGCCACCGATTAATTCGATCACATTTGCAGTGGCAGGCCAAGAATAAGCTGCAACAAGTACTATGTCTCCAGCTTTTATATTTAGACATATAAGGGAAAGATGCAGGGCTGCAGTGCAACTGCTTACAGCGATTGAAAAACTGCCAACATATTTAGCAACTATATCTTCGAATAAGGAAACGCTTGTACCCTGAACTAAATGGCCAGACTCCAAGGCTTCGCGCACTGATTGTAAATCATCTTCATCAATGGATGGTACGGTAAGTCGAATCATTAAATATGACCACGATAATACTCTGCAGTTCTTATAATGCCTTCTTCCAGATCAATCTTGGCTTCAAAACCCAATAATATCTTGGCTTTATTAACTGAAGGAATTCTCAATTCAACATCAGCATAATCTTTACGAGCAAAGACTATTTTTGATTTTGAACCGAGTACTCGAACGACTGTATTTGCTAAACCGTATATTGTCGTTACTGCTTTTTGGTTTCCTATATTGAAGGATTCTCCAATTGCCTTTGGATGGCACATTGCCAAAACTAAACCATCAATCATATCATCAATGTAACACCAGGCTCTTATTTGTGTGCCATCCCCATGAATCTCTAATGGATCATTATTAATAGCCATCCTAATAAATGTTCTAAGGGCACCCTCACCAATCTGTCCAGGTCCATATACATTAAATGGACGAACAATACAAGTTGGCAGCCATTTTTCATGATAATAAGCCATTGCCAGATGTTCTTCTGCCAGTTTACCAACAGCGTAGGTCCATCGAGCTTCCCCAACCTTGCCTATAACAGAATTGTCAGTTTCACTAGATAAAAAGCTATGTTGTCCAAAAACTTCACTAGTAGAAAAACATACAACTCGATCACAGCTATTTAATCGAGATGCTGATTCAAGAATGTTTGCAGATCCAATCATATTAACTCGAAGCGTGTTTACGGGTTTTTTTATAACAGTATCAATGCCCGCAATCGCCGCACAATGTACGATAATATCTGCGCCTTCCATAGATTTCGACAGCGTTTCGTAATTTAAAACATCATCTTCTATTAATGTTAAATTTGGATGATCTTTAAAAGGTTTATCCTTTAAGGAGTTCCGGGATAAATTATCATACGCAGTTATACGATTATCTTCTATTAGCCGGCCGATTAAGGCGGACCCTATAAATCCTGCTCCACCTGTTATAAAGATTCGTTTATTTTTAACCATAACATTATAATTTTTTATAAATACTTAACTTTCTAAGTTACAAAGACCATTCTTTATAAACATCAGAACACACCAGGTATAAAACGGGCAGTCTTCATTCGATAGACTTCATATTCCGGAAATATTTCATTTAGCAGTAGCTCTTCCTGAAATGCCCTGTAAATCTGACATGAAACAAGCAACAAGAGCACGGCCATTGTTGAAATTGCGGGCCTTGCCATAAACATTCCTGAAACACTAACAATCTCGCCAAGATACAAGGGGTGCCTTACCATCCTGTATGGCCCATTTTGCACCAGGCCCCTTGCCTGGGGGATGATACTGAAGCTTTTGCCGAGGGTGAAGAGTGCCCATGCGGAAAAGGCCATGCTTAATGTCATTATAAGGTTGGCTATGAGTACGACCGAAGCATTATCTATTATCTGCCGTTTTAAATGCGGGAATGCAAAAGGCAAAAATGTGGCTATGATAGCTATGGCTTTGGCCATGAAAGATTTTGTAGTCGAAGATGCGGATGTCCTCAGGAAGTAAAGCAGCACAACGAGGGCATAAAAAAAGATTATAAGGAGATTATGGATTAATCCAATCGTCCTGGTTGTGTTTATTGGGAAAAAAGCGCCTGCATCTTTCCAAAAGCTAAATATATTAATGAACATTAGCAGACTGAAAACAGGCACGGCTATCACCCTGCCAAAGTCTATCCTTCGTAAATCCCCGGCCAGATCCATTTATGCCCCTTTCATTTGTGTTTCATCCTTCATTTGTTCTTCATCTGTAAATCCTGGATTCCGGCCTTCGCCGGAATGACAGAAAAGGTGATTTTTATGCCCCTTTGTGCCGTTGCTTCGGCATGTGGGTTCAGGTTCATCGGCATGTAGGTTCGGGTTCATCGGCATGAGGGTTCAGGTTCATCGGCATGTGGGTTCAGGTTCATCGGCATGTGGATTCGGGTTCATCGGCATGTGGGTTCAGGTTCATCGGCATGGGAGTTCGGGTTTCATGTGTGTTTCATTATTTTTTTTTCAGCATCAGCTCGTTTGCCTTTTTCAGATTTTCGTTCGCCTTTGGATAATAACTCGGCCTGATCTCTATGGCCTTTTTGAATGCCTCGACAGCCTGTTTGTATTCCCCGTTTGCCATATAAAGATATCCAATATTGTTATAGGCGGCGGCATCATCCCCTCCCATTTTAAAGGCATCCAGGGCTTCCCCGTATCTTTTCAGCCTGAACAGTGCAAGGCCGAGATTGTTATATGTCTTGGGATTTACTGGCTCCATTTTTACGGCCTTCATAAATGCATCCCCAGACCTTTTGTAATCTCCCTTCAGATAGCAGGACATTCCAAGGTTGCTTAACAGGACGCCGGAGTCCGGTTTTATGGCAATGGCCCTGTTATATTCGGCAATGGCTTCGTCAAAACGCTTTTGGCGGTCGTAGATAAGCCCAAGGGAATTATGGGCCTGCCACAACACGGGATTAATGCGAAGGGCATGCCCGAAGTTTTCCTTTGACTTTTCAAGCTCTGACTTTGCAAGGAATGCACGGCCCTTGCCTTCATAAGCGGAGGCGCTGTTTGGATCATTTTTAAGGACTTCATCAAACGCCTTTATGGCCTCGTCTGCAAGCCCCATCTTCAGCAAAACAAGCCCCATCTTACAGCGTATGCCTGTTTTATGCTGATTAGGGTCAATGCTGATGGCCCTGTCATACTGATTTAAAGCCATCGGAAGATCCCCCTGCCTGTTATACTGATCCCCCAGATTCTCATATCCTTCGGCGGTCATTTCCGGAGGTTTTTTCGGGGTTTCTTTCTCTTTCGGACGCGAATGTTTTTGTTTTTGACGGTTGAAGGTCTCTGCATATTCTTCGGATCTTAAAACGCCATTCTGGTTCCCTAACGGCGCGCATCCAAACAAGCCAGCGAAGCAGGCGAATAGGAAGATGCAGGTAAAAAGGCAAATCTTTGAAAATTTAATGGGCCTGCCGGTTTTTGATACTGATGAACCCTTTGATCCTGATGAGATCATCTGTGCCATATCTTCAGCACCTGTATTATGGCCGGGCCAAGAATAGTTACAAAAAGGGCGGGAAAAATAAAGAAGATAAGAGGAAACAGCAGTTTCACCGCCATCTTTGCGGCCATCTCCTCTGCCCTCTCACGCCTTCTTGATCTCATGGTGTCCGAATATACCCTGAGGGCCTTGGCCACGCTGGTCCCGAATCTTTCTGTCTGTATCAGCAGGGTCACGAGGCTGTCCACATCCTCGAGGTTGATCCTGGATGCAAAGTTCTTCAGGGCATCCTTTCTGGGTCTTCCGGCCCTCAACTCCAGATTGAGCATCTGCATCTCCTCGCTGATCTCCCTGTGGCTCATTTCCATTTCCTCTGAGACACGGCATATAGCCTCATTCAAACCCACTCCTGCCTCCACGCATACGACCAGCAGGTCAAGCACATCCGGAAACCCTCTGAATATTTTGTCCTTCCTTCGGTCGATCTTTAACCGAATCCATATAGACGGCAAATAAAAACCTGTGGTTGCAAGCAAAAGCAGTATTAACATAAGCTGAACGTTCGTCAATCTCCATTTGGACACAGAGATATGGAAGGCAAAAAATGCGGCAGGAAGCAGGAAGGTCAGAAAGCCTTTTACGCCGAAATATATGTTGATCGCCATTCTTCCCCTGTAGCCTGCCCGCAGAAAGACCTTCTGGATGTGGGAAAGCTCTCCTGCCTTCTTGGGCTTCAACGCATCCCCGAAGGCGGCGATAAAATTCGTTATGTATCTTTTAAGTATGCTATCCGAAACCCTTTTAAGGTCTTCCGCTGATCCATGCGAGGCATGGGCATTTCCGATTGAGCGTGATCTCTCGTCCGTTTTGATCTTCTCCATAAGATCGCGGCGATCCCTCTGATACCTTAAAAAAGAGAAAATCCCGATAACTAAAAGCATCACTCCTGCGAATATCAAAAGGGATATAAGAAGTGTTATATCTATCATTGGGCTAAACCTTTATGGAGATTATCTTCTTCATCACCATGATGCCTATGAACATCATGAAGATGGATATGGCGATCAGTTTTTTCCCTACAGGTTCTGTAACAAGGACCTTTATATATTCCGGGCTTGTTAAAGACAGGGCAAGGGCTATCATAAATGGAAGGGCCACCAGTATGATTGCGGAAAGCTTTCCCTCAGCGGAAAGGGCCCTGATATGGCTCCTCAGTTTGAATCTGTCTCTTATAAGCATGCTTATGTTTTCGAGTATCTCAGCCAGGTTTCCGCCGCTCTTTTTCTGTATTATTATGGATATAGTAAAGAATTTAAGATCAGGGCAGTCAATACGTTTGGCAAGGCTTTTCAGCGCATTCTGAAAACTGACCCCAAAATTTATCTGATCCACTGTGGTCTTGAATTCGCCGCCTATGGGGTCGTCAAACTCCTCGGCCACCATCCGCATCCCCCCCAGAAATGCATGTCCTGCCCTCAATGCCCTGGCGATCATTTCAAGGGCGTCAGGAAACTGCCGCTCAAACTTTCGCATCCTGCTCTTCCTTTTGAGGGAGATCAAAAAAAAGGGAACCGTAGCCAGCAATAACCCAATGATCAATGCAAGGATATTGTTTCTTATCAATTTTAAAGAAGAAAGATACCCTGTAACGCCCATGACAACCGAAAGCAGGACAAAAACCGACAAGGGAGGCACCACATCAGCCTGCTGCAGGAAGAGATCGATCCTCTGCATGAGGGGGACATGGGCCTGCATGCTCAAAAGCCTTCTGTCCAGCCACGGGATGGTGCTGAGCGACCTTTTCTTCACTATGCTTACGATTTCATTCCTGTATGCCTCGGCAGACAGAGCCCTCAGCATCTTCCTGACCCTCTTCACCTCCGGATTCGCCCTTATTCTGAAGACAAGGGCGATTATCTGGAAGGCGAGCGCCACGATGATGAATATACAGATCGCTATGAAGAGCTGCATGTATCCTTATTCTCCCTTACACATCCAGAACCTTGTCAAAGATATTGCACGGCACTTCCACGCCATGCGCGACAAATTTTTCAATGAACCTCGGCATTATGCCTCCCATTTTATACCTGCCTTTTACCTTTCCCCTGTCATCCAGGCCTGTCTGCTCAAAGGCAAATATCTCCTGCATGGTTATCACGTCTCCCTCCATCCCTGTAATCTCCTGAAGGCTTATCACTTTTCTGCTCCCGTCGACAAGCCTGGCTGAATGGATGATGATATCTATGGCCGAGCTTATATATCTCCTTACAGCCTCGTGAGGGATATTGAGCCCTGACATGGCCATAAGGGTCTCCATCCTTATCAGGGCATCACGCGGGGAATTGGCGTGAATGGTGGTGAGCGATCCGTCATGGCCTGTGTTCATGGCCTGGAGCATATCCACGACCTCCGCCCCCCTGACCTCGCCCACTATAATACGGTCAGGGCGCATCCTCAGGCTGTTCCTTACAAGATCCCGCGGGGTGATCTCGCCTTTCCCCTCGATATTAGGAGGCCTTGTCTCAAGACGCACAACATGCTCCTGCTTGAGCTGAAGCTCGGCGGAGTCTTCTATGGTGATTATCCTCTCATCCGCGGGGATAAATCTGGAAAGCACATTCAGCAGGGTAGTCTTTCCGCTGCCTGTGCCTCCGGAAATCAGCACATTCAGCCTTGTCTTTACTATCCCGCGAAGGATTTCTCCCACTTCGGGGATAAGTGTCTTCAGGTTTATCAGGTCATCCAGCTCAAGGCGCTCTATCGCAAAACGCCTGATCGACAGGGAAGGCCCGTCCACGGCTATAGGGGATATGATGGCGTTCACACGGGAGCCATCCGCAAGCCTCGCGTCCACCATCGGACAGAACTCATCCACCCTCCTGCCCACAGCGGATACTATTTTATCTATGATCTTCATCAGGTGATCGTCGTCCTTGAATCTTGCATCCGTAGGTTCCAGCTTGCCGTATTTTTCCACATATATCTGCGAATAGGTATTTACCAGGATATCCGAAACCGAGGGGTCGCGCATGAAAGGCTCTATAGGGCCAAGCCCGAGCACCTCATCCTCGATCTCCTGGTGAAACCTCTCCCTTTCCTCGTAATTGAGGGGGAGGTCGAAGTTTCCTTCGATCAGTATCCTCTCTGTAAGGTCTCTTATTTGATGCTTAAGTTCAGGCTGGTCAAGGGAATCGATCAGCGTAAGGTCAAGAATTTCTATCAGGCGGTCATGCACCCTGAATTTCATGTCTGCGTACTCGTTTGAGCTCAAAACCGAAGCCGGTTTCTTTTTAATCAGTTCCATTTATGTCTTCTCCTTCCATATTTTTACGCCTCATCCAAGCAGCTTGAATCCAAATGTCCTTTTCTTTTTTTTCGGGCCTTTTCCGGAAACGATAAAGGACAATTCTTTCATGCTTTTTGATATTTTGGTCTTATTATCTATATCGGCAAGCGGCTTTCCCTGGTTTATGGCGCTCATGGCAGTCTGATAATCATTTGGGATGTTCAGAAGGAATTTTGCGCTTATGCTCTCTTCAGCCTCTTTCAATGAAATGAAGGAATTCTTCTGGTATCTGTTCAGGATTATCCTGGTGTCTTTTTTGGCAGGATAACCCAAAATATTAAAGGTGGAGATGACCTTTGTCACATTGATAAGGCAGGGAAGGCTTGACACCGCCACGATAAGAACCGTATCCGATATTTTCAAAAGCCCCTTTGCGACCTCATCAAGGGCCTGCCCTCCGTCAATGACTATAAAATCAAACGAAGAGCGCATAAGCTCCATGAGGGACTCGATGATATGGGGCGCATTCGCATATTCCTCCGCCAGTTTGGATGGGGAGGGCAGCACATGGATGCCTGAGGAATGTTTGGAAAGGGTGCTCATCAGATATGTGGCATCCAGCCTGGAAAAATTTTTTATGATCTCTATCCAGTCAAAAGAGGGTTTTAATCCAAGGAATACCGGAACCTCCCCGAAGATGAGATTCATGTCTATCAGGGCCACAGACTGCACATCTTCCAGATTTATAAGGTTTGTGGCAAGGTTTACGGCTATGGTTGTGGTTCCCACACCGCCTTTGCTGCCCAGAAGGTATATAATCTTTCCCCTCTTCACGACATGCCTGATGGCATCCTCATGACCCTTGCGTTGTCTAAATCTCAAAAAGGCGTCCATCGCCTCTTTTTTGTTGACCGGCTGGGGCAAAAATTCCTTGACCCCGGACCTTAATGCCTTTAGAAGAATTTCGGGCTTAAGACTTTTTGATGTCAAAAAGATCTCCGCAACCTTTCCTGATGACTGTATCTCTTCTATATGCCTGAATTCCTTTTCAAGTTCAGGCTCATCCCCGATTTCCATGATCAAAAGGGCGCAGGGCTGAGTGTCCGAAGACTGCTGAAGTAAAATAAAACCACCCAGTGTGGAGATGACATCTTTTAGCGCCTCCCTTGCCTCCTGCGTCTTTACATTCAACCTGACGGAAATCCTGTTATCAGTCATAAGTAAATCCCTCTCCCTGTGATTTTAAACTGTTCAGCCATACCACAATAATATCATATATTATATCCCTCACAGAACCAGACCGGGAATATCTCCAAAGGTTCCAAACTCCGCTCCTCCTCCGCGCCCCTGGCCGACAACGTTGCATAATATTCGGCCGTATATGGTCTTTGAAGGCGCGTTAGCCACTCCTTCAATGACAATCGTGGCGAATCCCTTTATCAATATCGAGCCTGTCGGATTATAGGTCGAGCTGCAATTGGCTACATCATATACGCCGACTGAGGTTGTCCATGTATTGGGATCAGTATCATTGTCGATCACCCCGTCATTGAGCACCCTTGCCGTGTCGAAAAGGGCCTTCATAGCATCAAAGGTAGGGCTGGACATGGTGCCTCCTGTAAATTCAAGGGATGTTTGGTCGATTATGACTTCGGGGGTCGATAATGGCAGATTGTTTCTAATCTCATACTCTAACTGCACAAGAAGATTTCTGAGGTCATTGTCATTTGCATTATGGGCTATAAATACATGCCACCCGGCCTCGCTTGATGTAGTGGGATAAAATATGATATTTCTTCCGCAAAAATTCGGATAATTGGGATCATAGAAGGCGCATACCGAGATAGCGGCCGGAATAGGAAGGCTGCCCGGCGGGGCTACGCTCTGGGCAGTCAGGGCGGCTATGGCCACACTGGAAACAGGAACGGTATTTTTTCCAAAAATCTTCGCAAAAAAGGTGGCTACAGCTCCGTTTGCAAGGGAATCCCTCCTTGCGGTAACTCCTACCGCATCCGGACAATTCAGGGTCGGGGTAAGGGTTTTGGCAGACGGGGACCAGTCTCCTATTAATATGTCGCTTGTATTGACGACTATATTCTGTCCGGCAGCCCTGTTTTTAATGGCAGCGTCGATCACCACAGGAAAGACATCATTTGGGTTGCAGACATACGACTGCTGTTGAGGGAGTGTCATGGGCTGATAAATTGAGCCCAGCACCCTCGCTCCTGCAAGGGCTGCCGAGTCTGCTACATTTTGAAGCTCGTTTCTGGTAGCCATCAGGTAGCCTATATCAACAGCCAGAGCAGTCACTCCGATAAAAACCACGATCAGTATGGCCGTCATGATGGCATACGATCCCCTAATCTCCTCTGTGTCTGAGCTTGTTTTCTTATCTCTTTTTAAACGATCCATGTTTGCCCTCCTTTTTTACATTTCCTTTTTTATTCATATTTCATAACCGTTCGGGCAGTCAGGTTAAGCGAGTTGGGCAATGATGTTATAAAATTGGGGACAACGAGAAAACCATAGTTGTATGTGACAGTGACGGTGAGGTCATCCTGAAAATTGAAGCCGGTTCTGGTTATGGTGGTGACAGGTGTGTTAGAAGCCCCGAAGGTAATCAGGCGGTTCAGGGCATATTGATTTACGATATTCCGTATGGATGCATCGTCCAATCTCGGGCTTTGAGACACAATCCCTGCCCGCGCCCCCTCCCTGCTTGCGTTTGTTATCACCTGCTGATTGTATAATATAAGGCCAAACTCGATTATGCCAAAGACAAGGATCACCATGAGCGGCAAAATGATCGCAAATTCAACGGCTGCGGCGCCTTTTTCGGGTCCGCATCTTTTTTTGATATACACTGGCATATCCAGCCTCCTCCTATTTTGCCTTTGTCATAATATCGCCGGACTCAAAACCGCCGCCGGATGAGGAACAGGATCCAAAACCATCCTGGAATTTTTCCATCGCCTTCATGGCAGCCTGGCCGTCAATGCCCTGGACAGGCTCGAGATTTTTCCCTGATTCCGGATTAAGAATCTGACCCGTCTTTGCAAGCCCGAACGACTTGCCGTAATCCATTTTCAGGCTGCTTGTGGTGCATGCGCAGCCTGACAAAAGGAAAATCCCTGCGATCAATGCAGTTAAAACAATACAATATCTTTTCATATCTGATCTCCTGCAAATCAAGTTTAAATGTTTTATAGCTCTATATTTTTAATTATACTATAATGTGTTTCTTGAACAAATATCTCTTCTATAAACCGGTCTGGATATGCCCGAAATCCCCTTCCAGTCCGCCCTTTTTATTGATGCCATGAAATTCCGGCTGGGGTGAGGAGGTTGTCTTTTTATCCCTTCCTTCCATGCTCCCAAGCAGATAGAATTCAAAGTCATCCGGCTCTATGTAAGCGTCCGTTGGCAGGGTTTGTTTTGACCTGTCAACCGGCTTCACCAGATGGGGGGTCACAAAAATGACCAGTTCTGTCTGGTTCTTTTGAAAGGAGCTGCTCCTGAACAAGGCTCCAAGCACAGGGATATCGCCAAGAACAGGGTATTTTCTTACCTTTTCCCGGACATCGTCCTTGAGAAGTCCGGCTATGGCAAAGCTTTGCCCGTCGCCAAGCTCCACCGATGTAGAAACACGCCTGACATCGAGGGGCGGTATCACAAACCCTCCAATCATAATGGAATTGCTATAATTCAGTTCGGACACCTCGGGCGCGACATCCATATTGATCTTATCGTTCCCGAGAATGGTCGGGGTGAATTTGAGCCCGACTCCGAACTGTTTCCATTCTATGGCGACCTTGTTTTCTTCCTCAGGGATAAGATAGGGAAACTCTCCGCCTGCAAGGAATTCAGCGGTTTTGCCGCTCTGGGTGATAAGCGTAGGTTCAGCAAGAATCTTCAGCATACCCTGATCCTTCAATGCCCTTATAAGGGTTCCCCAGGAAGTGCCCAGAGGATAGCGAAAGACTTCGGCAGACAGGAATCCTGCAACTGATTCCACGGAAACGGACTTGAGGGTGTTCAGCGCGATCTGCCCTGTATCGTTCAGGATTCCGAATTCGACCCCCAGTTCCTTGAGAAGTGTGCGGGATATCTCAGACACCTGTACTTCAAGCATCACCTGCTGTACCCCGATGACCTCGAGCAGATTGTTGATCTTTGGGGAAAACGACTGCGCCAGGGTGATGATCTTGCTGAGGCTGGCCGCGCTTGTCACCGATCCTGCGAGGTTGATGCTGTCATGCGCGGCTGTCACAAGGACGCCTTCCTCCTGCGGAAACAATTCATGGATCTTTTCCTTCAGACGGCTGACATCAGGCATTACCTGGACATCATAAATGGCCAGTATCTTTTCCTTGCCCTTCCAGATCGTGATGTTGGTTATGCCGGGGGACTTTCCGGTAAGATAGATTTCCTGGGGCGTGAGTATCATTGCATCTGCGATACTAGGCGCAGCCAGGGAAACCCTGTAAATGACCTCTTTTGATCTGAGTATAAACGATTTTCCGGTGGTAAGATTCAATACCTGAGGCGTTGTGGAGGCATCGATATCCATAACATCAATGCCTCCGCCGGCGGCGTCTGCCAGGCATACAACAAAATAAACAAGGCAAAAGGCCACCATGATGATTAATGATAAATAAACTTTTGAATACGGCCTAATTTTGATCTGTCTTGACATGCTATTCCTTCCCCTTTTCAAACTTCAGGTTGCTAATCTTATCCCCCTTTATCATCTCTATCTGGTAAACCTGTTTTTGAGGCGCTGCTGTTGTCCTCTTCACAGAGCCTGTCTTTGAGGAAACAGGGGCCTTAGTCTCCGGCTGCCTCAACGATGCGAGCAGGACCGGTATCGTCACGCCTTTGGTTAATACATCTTCCTTGTCTGCGAAATTCCTCAGGGTCAAAATGAGCTTTCCTGTAGTGGCGGCAAGGGCCAGCTTTTCTCCCTCCTCAGGGGTCACTTCGAGTGTTATCACATCCACCTGAGTAGATTTGCCCTGTGCATCTGCAGGCTGCATCTCCGTGCCTGCCGCCAGAACGAGCATGTTTTCTAACACCGTCTTCGTTATTGTTCCGCCATGTTTTCCTGAATCCGTCAGGGTCACAAGCACGTCCACCCTGTGTCCAGGATGAATGAAGCCTGACACCCCCACGATTTTATCTACCTTTATGGCTATGGCGCGTTTGTTGGGCGTGATTATGGCCGCAACCCCTCCGGTTTTGATCGTGTCCGGAGCCAGTCTGGATTCAAAGATCGGCTCCTCTGCCTTCACAGGGTAAAGAAGTGTTCGCCCTGACAGGCCGGAAGTTTCAGAAAAAGCCCCTGGAGGCAGGCTTTCCTTAAGAAACGGCTTCAACTTCAGCATTTCCTCAGTTACGGAAGTGCCCCATGGCAAATCGAATTTTGCAACAACCACAGGCTGGGTCTCTACAACAGCCACAGATTTTATAACCTCGGGCGCCTTCTGGGCCTTCTGAAGCCAGTTATAGCTCAATAAAGTGACGATCAAAGCGATGATCATGGCAAAGACAAGCATTATGATCGGTTTGGTTTTGCCCATTACACTCGTCCTCCTCTGTTTTTTCCATCATTTTTCATGCCTCCCAGGTTTGCCCCAATCACGCTTCCTTACGGCCAACCTGCCCATTATATCCCGTCCGTATCCTTATATTAAAAATGACATGTTATTATAACATGCCATATCATTCGAATAAACATTTTTTCATCTTTATCTTTCATTTTATATACAGATTATATATATAAAGCCAAACATTTTATAATTTTTATCTATACTGTTTACAATTACCTCTATATAAGGGTCCTCAAAACCGAGATCATGGTTCCGGCAGCGATAGCCACTCCATAGCAAAGAACAGGCTTTTTTCTGCCCTTATCCGGATTTATGTAATTTATCATTCCTGTCAGGATATATGTCTTGAGCATCATCCAGTACCTTTTGGCCGCATCGGAAAGCATCCCGCTAAAAATCATGAGCGCAATGGCATATATGCCGCCAGCAATGGCCGTGAAAATGAATGCGGCAAACACCCCTTTAGGCCCAAGCAGGCTTCCTACTGCCCCCATAAGCTTCACATCCCCCGCCCCCATGCCGGACAGGATATAAAAAACAATCAGCAGGGCAGCGCCCAGCAACATGCCCCCAACGCTGAAAAGGAAACCATCCCAGCCGTTGACAACAGTATGATAACAGATCCCTGCAGCCGCAGCGGTAAGGGTGAGCAGGTTTGGTATCCTGTGGCGGCGAAGGTCTGTTATTACAGCTATGAACAGGACCACCATCAGGAAAACGATCGGGATAATCTCCGTAGATACCGAATACATTCTTTAATTCTCCTTGCTGAATATTGCCTTTATTTTTTCCAAACATGCATAGCCCATATCCATAAAACCTACTTTATTAAATAAAACGTAATAACTCAATATGTTATGGATAATGCCTTAAGAAGAGAGCCTATGGTTAGCGTCCACAGTATATTGAGCAGTTAAAATAAAATATATTAAAATTTTAATTCATCTGTTATCAATATGTTAAATTGTAGTTGTGATAGTTGTAGCAACGTTATAAAATAAATTATTCAAAGAAGTGCCTATTAATGTTACACTAGCTATAATTACTATTGCAATCAGTGCTGCGATCAATCCATATTCAATCGATGTAATCCCCTCTTCATACTTAAAAAATCTCATCAACTTATCCATTTACATTTTTCCTTCTACTTAATAAACGCTCAGGACTAAATATACATTAACCGCCACCAAGGATGAAAATGTATTCTCATGGTAAATATATTATCAAGGCGATCATTCAGTATTCAATAGCGGCTACAGCAATTAAAAGTTTTATTTAAGCCTTTATATGTCATGTACCCTTCCTTGTGTAATTTAGGGATGCATATCACCCTTAATGAAAAAGGACAAAATGCATCCCTGTTAAACTTTTTCAAAACAACTTAAATAAATATAGGACTTCTATGAATTAAAAAATATTAGCACAGAAGACACATATTAAAAATCTATAATCCACCTCTGTTATCGATATATTAAATGGCACCGATGACCCTTGAAGCAACGTTAGCGAATACACTGTTTATTGCAGTGCCAGCTAATGTTACACCAGCTATAATAACTACAGCAATCAATGCTGCGATCAATCCATACTCAATAGCGGTGACACCCTCTTCGTCCTTAAAAAATCTCATCAACTTATCCATTGACGAACTCCTTCTTCTAAATGTTTTGGCAATAAATGCCGTTAATCGTTTTCCCCTCTTTGTGAAACTGCGCCGGACGGCTAAAAACCCCTTTTTTCATGCACGAGGCTTGAATCTCACAAAAGCGGGGCCGCTGCGCTATGATACGTTCTGAATCCTGATCAAGATATTCTATGCTGTGATCAGAATAACGCAGCGAATCACCTTAGACCTTGCCGGCCCCTCAGTCTGCCTGTCG
>JAFGSM010000085.1 GCA_016934595.1 bacterium
AATAACATGTTCAGACCGCCTTCTCATATAAAAGCACAGGGGTCTGCTTTTTATCTATGACCTGCTCTGTTATTACGCACTCCTTTATACTCTCCTGAGACGGAAGCTCGTACATGATATCCATCATGACATCCTCAAGGATGGCCCTAAGGCCCCTTGCGCCAGTCCCTTTCTTTACAGACTTCCTTGCAACCGCCAAAAGTGCGTCATCCTCGAATCTAAGTCTTGTATTCTCAAATTCGAATATCTTCTGATATTGCTTTACAAGGGCATTCTTTGGATCCTTCAGGATGCTCACAAGCTCCCCTTCACTAAGCTCATCCAGTACAGTAACAACAGGAAGCCTGCCGACAAACTCAGGTATAAGTCCGTATTTGATCAAATCGATTTGTTCCACCTGAGACATTGCCTTTCCCTTTATCTTGGAAATATCATCCTTGCCATCGGTTAAAAAACCAACCGTTTTCTTGCCAAGCCGCCTCTTTATTATATCCTCAAGTCCAATAAATGCGCCACCGCAAATAAAAAGGATATCCGTTGTATCAACCTGGATATATTCCTGATGGGGATGTTTTCTTCCTCCCTGAGGGGGGACGCTGGCGATGGTGCCTTCTATAATCTTCAGAAGGGCCTGCTGTACTCCCTCTCCTGAGACATCACGAGTAATGGAAGGGCTTTCGGTCTTCCGGCTGATCTTGTCTATCTCATCGATGTATACTATGCCCTTCTCAGCCTGGTCGACCTTATAATCAGCGGCCTGAAGAAGTTTTAGAATAATGTTCTCCACATCCTCGCCGACATAGCCTGCCTCTGTAAGTGTTGTGGCATCAACAATGGTGAAAGGTACATCCAATATCTTTGCCAGGGTCTGTGCCAGCAAGGTCTTTCCTGAGCCAGTCGGGCCAATCATCAGTATATTGCTCTTTTGTAGCTCAATATCCTGCACATCGATATTAGACTCCACCCTTTTGTAATGATTATAAACGGCCACAGAAAGCGCCTTTTTGGCCCTGTCCTGTCCCACCACATACTCATCCAGCAAAGCCTTCAACTCTGATGGCTTAGGAAGCCTGCTGAAATCCTGCATCCCATCTTCCGTTAAATCCTCTACCATCAACTCGCTGCACGTCTCTATGCATTGCTCGCAGATATATGCCTTAGCCCCGGCCACCATACGACCGGCCTCCTTCTCCGACTTTCCACAGAAGGAGCACTTAGGCCTTGCCTGGATATTTCCTTCCCTAGAGTCTTTTTGCATTTCTTCTGCTCCTTATCCTGTATTATCCTAAAACCAAAAAGCCATATGCCTTTGGTCGGGATTGTTATTATGATACATGGGTATTTCGGGCTTGTTCCATTCTCCAGCCAAGACAGGAGGCTGTCCGACAACTACAAATTCCATCAAAAATTACAGATTATACTGTTATTTAAAGAATAATATTTTAATATGCTATCTATTTTATATTTTCAAGATGAGTTGTCGGACAGCCTCCTAGTCCAATACCTCTAATGGTTTAGTATCCTTGCTCACTATAACCTCATCCAGTATTCCATAACTCTTGGCCTGCTCAGCAGCCATAAAAAAATCACGCTCCGTATCCTGGCGTATCTTGTCAAGGGACTGACCTGTATGCGCAACAAGGATATCATTCAATTTCTCCCTCAATCTAAGGATCTCTCTTGCCTGTATATCGACGTCCGTAGCCTGTCCTTGAAACCCTCCCAATGGCTGGTGTATCAGTATTCTCGCATGGGGCAAGGCAAACCTTTTCCCCTTTGCGCCGGCCGCAAGAAGGAGCGCCCCCATGCTGGCTGCCTGCCCGATACAGATCGTTGAGACATCAGGCCTGATATACTGCATTGTATCGTAAATTGCAAGCCCTGAGGTTACAATTCCACCTGGTGAATTTATATAAAGGTGGATATCCTTATCTGTGTCCTCCGCCTCTAAAAATAAAAGCTGGGCGACTACTACATTTGAAACGGAATCATCTATAGGCGTGCCTATAAAGACGATCCTGTCTTTCAATAGCCGCGAGTAGATATCGTATTGCCTTTCTCCCCTATTGGTTTGTTCAACAACCCATGGAATCAGATTCATAGTAAATTGCCCTTCTTTCTTAATTGCCTAAGACATTTAGCCTCATGCATCTATGTTTTCATAAATCCCTTAAGATTTGATATGAGTCTAAGCAGAATAGAGCCATTTTGGTTACACTCATTTGGTATCACCTTTGGAAACCTCGTGTATCTCTATCCTGTTGGCCTTTTCCAAGACAAATTTCATAGCCTTATCGATTAATATACTGTTACGGATTATACCCCAGGTGCCGTTTTCCTTAGCCCTGTTCTTGATCTCTTCGAAATCATGCCCTGCTTTGTAGGTCAAACGCCCCAATTCCCTTTCTATTTCGTCCTCTGATGCAGACAGCCCCTCTTTTTTGGCGATGCCTTCAAGAATGAGGGAAAGGTGAACATCCCTTTTCCCCTGGGGTCTGAGCTTGTCTCTTATCCTAATCCTATCCCATTTATCCGCATCAAAACCGGAATCGCCTGAGCGCAATTGATCCTCTATCTCCGCGATCATCTCATCAATCCTTGATTCGACCATTATATCAGGAGGCTCAAAGGGATTTTTCTCCAGGAGAGCCTTTATAATCCTCTCCCTGGCAAGATTTTCCGCCTGTCTTTCCAGACTGGATTGAATCTGTCCCTTTATCCCCTCTTTGAGTTCTGCCAGATTTCCGAACTCGCCTATGTCACGGGCAAACTCATCGTCCAATGAAGGGAGGCTCTTCTCTTTAATCTCCTTAATGGTCACATCCAGTATGGCCTTTTCTCCTCCCGAATCTTTATCAGGAAAACCTTCAGGCAGCACTGCATCTATCCTTTTAGTTTCGCCCTTGTTCATGCCTATCAAGGCATTTGTAAAATCATCGATACCATCTCCACCTTTTATATAAAACAGTATGTTCCTTTTCTCCATCATGTCTTTAGATCCGGTTTTGAGGGTGCCTTTGCAGTCAAGTACGACGGCATCCTCCGCCTTTACTGCCCTGTCTTCCACTACCTCAAACTGGGCGTTATTTTCCTGAAGCCTCGCAAGCGTTTCCGCCACATCTTCGTCTGTTGCCTGTACTTTTTGCCATTCAACATCTATTCCGGTGTAATCACTTGGCTCTATAGCAGGTTTGACATCAAGATCAACAGTCACAAAAAGCGGTTTGCCCTCTTCAAGAGAAAAATCACCTAACTTTGGATCTCCAATCGGTTCCAGACCCGCCTCATCAATCGCCTGGCGGTAATATTCAGGAAGAAGGTTCTTTATAACTCCAGACTTTATCTGAGGCCAAAAAACCTTCTTAAATATATTCGGGGGAACCCTTCCAGGTCTGAATCCCTTTAGTCTTGCAGTGGAGCTCAACTGGTTATAAACCTTGGCAATTTCCTTTGTTACAATATCCTGAGGGATTTCAAACCCCAGCCGTTTTTTGAGACCCTCCTGATCGGTAATTTCTAACTTCATTTGACTGCGATTCTCCATTTTCTTCTCATCAATATAGGATTATTTTTCCCCCGCACTTGATTTGGTGCGAGAGGCGGGACTCGAACCCGCATGGTTTTACCACTGGATCCTAAGTCCAGCGCGTCTGCCAGTTCCGCCACTCTCGCTAAGTTATCCCATTATGAGGTTTGGTTATTTTTAACGAGTCCATCAAGAATTATTTGAGTGAGCCGTGTAGGACTCGAACCTACAACCTAGTGATTAAGAGTCACTTGCTCTACCATTGAGCTAACGGCCCACCTGATTAAACCTTAAATAGTACGCCCGGCAGGAATTGAACCTGCGGCCTGCGGATTCGAAGTCCGACGCTCTATCCTGCTGAGCTACGGGCGCATGTTTTTTATTTCTCTACTTTTGCACTTTTTTAAAATAAGCTATATTTTTCAATAAGATATTCGATCAAGCAAAACAACATGAATTATCAATGTTTTCA
>JAFGSM010000086.1 GCA_016934595.1 bacterium
CCTCGTATAGTCTTGGACTATTTTAAAATGACCCAAAATAGCCATTGTGTATCAACTGCTTAAAAATTAGAACAAATTTACCGTGGATTGCATGCCGGAAATGCGGCAAAATATTATCGATCACAGTCTGTTCAGATGTCTTGCGGCATCCTTTGCGAAATAGGTGATGATGATATCGGCTCCGGCCCTGCTGATGCTTGTGAGGGCCTCCATCATGGCCCGTTTTTCGTCGATCCACCCCTTTTCAGCCGCCGCTTTTATCATTGAGAATTCCCCGCTGACATTATATGCCGCAACCGGATAGCCAAGCGATGTCTTTGCCTGCCAGATGATATCCAGATATGGCAGTGCGGGTTTTACCATGATGATATCCGCCCCTTCCTGGATATCCATCCTGCATTCCCTGACCGCCTCGCGGGCATTAGGGGGGTCCATCTGGTAGCCTCTTCTGTCGCCAAACTGGGGCGTAGAATCCGCCGCATCCCTGAAAGGTCCGTAGAATGAAGAGGCATATTTGGCTGCGTATGACATGATAGGTATATGTGAATAACCATTTTTGTCCAGAACGGATCTAATTGTATGTATCCTTCCATCCATCATGTCGGAAGGGGCGACCATATCCGCTCCGGCCTGGCAGTGGGAGAGGGCTGACCTTGCAAGCACCTCCAGTGTCGCATCATTGTCAACCCTGCCGCTTTCAGTAAGAAGGCCGCAGTGGCCATGGCTTGTGTACTCGCAAAGGCAGACATCTGTTATGACGATCAAATCTGGAGAAGCAGACTTGATTTGCCTTATGGCCTGCTGAACAATCCCATCCTCGGAGTAAGCCTCGCTTCCGTTTTTGTCCTTTTGGGCAGGAAGGCCAAAAAGGATAACCGCAGGTATACCCAGGGAATAAGCCTCTTGTGCCTCCTCTGTTAATGTGTCAGGAGAAAAGTGATAATTGCCCGGCATTGACGGGATTTCCTTCTTTATCCCCTTTCCGTGAATAACAAATAGCGGCAAGACCAGCTGATCCACAGACAGCCTGGTCTCCCTGACCATCCTCCTGAGATTTTCTGTCGCCCTCATCCTTCTTGGTCTGTATACCGGAAAATTCATTCAAGACCTCCTGATTAAAAGTATAGGAATTTTAACCCTATTTTTGCAGTTTTTATTAAAGTTCCCCCCAATGTCAAGACAGCAAAATAGGATTTTTTCATCTGTAAATCCTGGGTTCCGGCTTTAGCCGGAATGACGAACAAGGGCATTTTCATCCCCCTTTGTGAATCGAAGATTCATGAGCGTTTCATATAAGGCTCAATCTGCAAGCATTTCCCCTTTTATCTCTTCCTGGCTCAGAAAACATGCAGGGTCTTCGGCCCATTTGTCGCCGTGCACTACTTCCGCCCTGATCCTGCAGCCTGCGCACAGATCAGCATATTTGCACTCCCCGCAACGTCCTTTGAGGAATTCAGCCTTTTTACGCAGCTTCTTCAGGACAGGATTGTCAGGGTCAAGCCAGATTTCACTGAACCTCTTTTCCCTTATATTTCCTAATGTCAAATGGCTCCAGAACTGGCATGGATGGACGTTTCCAAAGGGATCGATGTTTGACATCTTTGTGCCTGCAGAGCATCCGCCATGCATTTTGAGCAGTGTGCCTACTTCCTTCGCACGATCGGGATCCATCTCATCCAGATATTTTTTTATATATATGCCGTCCGCATGATTGTCTGTAGTAAGCATCTCGGTCTCTATACCCCTGGCGCACCAGTCCTTTGCCTTTTCTATAAGCATTCGAATCATGCTGCGTGTTTCACCAGGCGTGATATCGTCCATGACCATCTCTTTTCCCCTGCCGGCGTATACAAGATGATAAAGGCAGAAACGGGGGATTTTTTCCCTCTCGCACAGATCGAGGATCTCAGGCAGGTCTTCAAAATTATGACGGTTGACTGTAAAACGGACCCCCGACATGACCCCTGCCTCCAGGCAGTTCCTGACCCCTTCAAGCGCCTTTTTGAATGACCCCGGCATCTTCCGGAAGTGGTCATGGGTCTTCTCTGTTCCGTCTATGCTTATACCCACATAACGGAATCCCGCCCTCTTTATTCTGTCTGCCGCTTCTGGTGTTATGATGGTGCCGTTAGAGGATATGACCGCCCTTATCCCTTTCTTCGTGGCGTAGTCGCCCAACTCATAGAGGTCATGCCTCAGTATGGGCTCGCCGCCTGAGAAAAGGAGCACAGGGACCTGCATCTGCCCCAGATCGTCGATCAGGGCCTTTGCCTCTTTGGTGGAAAGCTCGTTTTTATAATCGTGGTCTTCGGCCTGTATATAGCAGTGCAAACATCTCAGATTGCAGCGGTTAGTGGTATTCCATACCACCAGGGGCCGGTCATGGCTCGAAAATTGTAATAGCCTTGGCGAAACCTCGCCTTCACACTGGTCAAGCCTCATCGCATCCGCTACAGTGGCGAGACCGCAAACAAGTTTAGTGATTCCAATCATTCTTTAATCTCCAGATTTAGTAACTTTCTAGTTGATCATCCATATTATCAAATCGATGTCATCGAATTAAGGAATACTGCCCTGATATTTCAAGGGTCAAATGGCTTTAATCGATGACATCGCTTTTCAAATGCCCTGAACATCTACATATTCAACAATAGCGTTAACGAGTTCAGGGATGGTGTATACCTTTGAAACGATCCTTGCAGAAAAGCCGAATTCCGCAAGTGTTTTTTCTGTCACAGGCCCTATGCAGGCCATAACAATGCGATTCAAATCTTCCTTGCCGATTTTCCCTTCGATGCTTGAGAAGAAGTTTGTCACAGTTGAAGAGCTTGTAAAGGTGATCATAAAAACATCTCCGGATTTTATGGACATAGCTAGTTCATCAGCCTCAGGACCTTTTTCAGGAAATGTTTCATAAACAGGCACAACCAGAACATCCGCCCCCTCGCCTGTCAACTGTTCCGGCAGTATCTCTCTTGCCTGGGCAGCCCTTGGCACAAGCACCTTTTCCCCTTTTATACCCATTGCCAAAAGACCATCAATTATCCCTTCGGCCTTGTAAGACTGCGGGACAAAATCCGCCTTTATCCCCCGATTTAAAAGGGAACCGGCTGTCGCGGGTCCTATTGCCCCGATTTTTGCCATACATAATGCGCGGGCATCAAGCCCCATCCGGTCAAGACAATTAAAAAAGCATTCCACGCCATTTACGCTTGTGAAGAGCAGCCAGTCGTAAGACTCTATCTGTTTGATAGCCTTTTCCAGTTCAGGATTTGGATCAACCGGCTGGATGCGGATGGTCGGATACTCTATCACCTGCGCACCCTGGCCTTCCAGAAGTTCTACAAGCTGGCTTGCCTGTGCCCTTGAACGTGTTACGACAATCCTTTTGCCGAAGAGCGGCCTTTTTTCGAACCAGTTTAAATCCTCTCTCAGCCTTACCACTTCGCCAATGACAATGATCGCAGGTGGCTTCAATCCTGCATCTTCAACCCTTTGGGTGATGTCCGAGACTGTGCCTATGATGGTTTGTTGAGAGGCAAGTGTGCCCCACCGGATGACAGCGGCAGGTGTCTTTGGCGGACGGCCATTCCGGATGAGGGTCTGGCAAATAAGGGGGAGGTTTTTGACCCCCATCAGAAAGACAAGCGTTCCCGGGCCTGTTGCAAGCTCCTTCCACGGGATGGCAGACTTTTCCTTGTCAGGCCTTTCATGACCAGTTATAAACGCCACGGATGTTGTATAATCGCGATGAGTGAGCGGTATGCCTGCATACGCAGGGACTGCTATCGCCGAGGTGATGCCAGGCACGATCTCAAATGGCACAGACTGGGAGGCAAGATATTCCGCCTCCTCGCCACCTCTTCCGAAGATAAAAGGGTCGCCCCCCTTTAGGCGTACAACGGTCTTTCCTTCTTTGGCCATGTCTGCAAGAAGCCGGTTTATCTTGTCCTGGGCAAGCGTGTGCTCGGAGCTTTCCTTCCCTGCATAAACCTTTTCCGCTGCATCAGTCGCCTCTGAAAGGAGTTTGGAATTGGCCAGATGGTCATATACCAGCACATCGGCCTTGCGAATTATCTCAATCGCCTTGAGAGTGATCAGTCCAGGGTCTCCGGGGCCTGATCCTATAAGATACACTATCCCTTTTATTTTATTTTCCCCTTTGCTATTATCTCATTGAGGATTTTATCAGCGCCCCGTTGCAGGAGACGTTCAGCCAGATCTATCCCTGCTTCATACGCCCTGTTTGGATGGGATGATATCTTATCCCGTATCATTTTTACACCGTCCAGGCTTGCCACCATCCCGGCCAGGGTCAAATCATCCGTCCCCTGAATCTTTGATAGCGCAGCTATCGGGACTTGACAGCCTCCTTCCAGCCTGGCAAGGAATGCCCTTTCCGCAGTCACTTCCATATGGGTTTCTGGATGGTCCATCGTTTGAACGATTTTTTCTATGAATGTATCACCTATGCGGATTTCTATACCCAGGGCTCCCTGTCCTATGGCAGGCAGGGATATATCAATATTCAGATATTCCGTAACCTGATCCTGCAACCCCATTCTGTGTATCCCTGCCGCGGCTACAATAACGGCGTCTAGATCATCTCCCTGCACCCGTCTAATGCGGGTCTCAAGATTTCCCCTTATCTGAACTATATGAAATCCAGGAAAGCTGTGCAGGATTTGAGACTGTCTCCTGAGGCTGCTTGTGCCGATCACGGCATTTGGAGAAAGATGCCTCAAGATGTTATTGTTTTTTGATATCAGCACGTCCCTGGGGTCCTCCCTGACAGTGACAGCCCCAATACACAGCCCGTCTATAAGCTGAGCAGGCACATCCTTCATGCTGTGGACGGCAAGGTCGATTTCGTTTCTGATAAGGGCTTCCTCTATCTCCTTGACAAATAACCCCTTTCCCCCGATTTTAGCAAGGGGCGAATCCAGTATTTTGTCTCCCTTTGTCTTTATGGGAACCAATTCAACTTTATCTGTCAGACCTGCCCGGATCAGCCTGTCTTTTACCCATTGGGCCTGACACATGGCCAGTCTGCTTGCCCTTGTTCCGATTCTCAAAGTTTGCATTATTCTTGTTTTTTTCTCCAAAATAAACTGATGGCATCAATCCTTAAGGTCAAAAAGTTTTTTTGTTGCATTAACGAGTTCCTTCAATGCCTCAGGATCATCTGCGTCCTTCAATCTGGATATCGGGCGGTGGATGATCTTTTTTATAATGGCCTCAGTCATTGCCTCCAATACCTGCCTTTGCCCATTCTCTATGGAAGGTAGAAGAGAGATGGCCCTTTCAACCTCTTTTTTCCTGATCTCCTCCATGAATATGCCCAATTGAGCGATGGTCGGCATAACCTCCATCAGGGCGCAGCCTTTTATGAACCTGGCTAACTCCTGATCTATTATCTCAGCAGCCTTTTTTGCCTCCTTCTGCCTTTCTTTGAGGTTTGCCTCTACCACTATTTGAAGGTCGTCGATGTCGTAAAGATATACATTATCACATTTGTTGGCTTCAGGATCAATATCCCTGGGAACCGCTATGTCTATAAGGAACATGGGGCGGTTTTTCCTTTTGTGCATGGCTGAAGAAATATCAGATTTGTGCAGTATAAGATGAGGGGCGCCTGTGGATGTTATAATGATGTCAACCTGATCCAGCAGGTCATGTATCTGTTCGAAAGGGACAGGCTCTCCCCCGAATATTTCCGCAAGATCCTGCGCCCTTTGCCATGTCCTGTTTGCCACAATAATCCTCTTGACCCCATTGCTTATGAGATGCCTGGCGGCAAGCTCGCTCATCTCTCCAGCGCCGATAAGAAGCACGGCCTTGCCCGAAATATCGCCAAAGATCTTTCTGGCCAGTTCCACTGCAGCAAAGCTTATAGATACGGCATTTCTTGCGATGCCTGTGTCAGTCCTTATCTTTTTGGC
This sequence comes from bacterium, assembly GCA_016934595.1. Classification (GTDB taxonomy): domain Bacteria; phylum SZUA-182; class SZUA-182; order DTGQ01; family JAFGSM01; genus JAFGSM01. The sequence goes on from JAFGSM010000086.1 coordinate 5,943, forward strand.
TACCCTGATGGCCTGGTTGAGCAGATTGTTTAAGAAAGGGCCTGTTGTGCAGGCATCATGCGCGCATTGAAATGCTTCCTTGATCTGACCAAGTATCTGAGGCTCTCCTATCATCATGGATTCCAGGCTGGATGCAACACGGAAAATATGTGATACGGCGGTTTCACTAGAATATACATAAAAGCTTTGATAAAGCGCACCTTCATCAAGATTATGGAATTTTAAGATAAATGCCTTGATCTCCTCTATCCCGCGCCCCCCCTTTTTAACTACCGCCACGACCTCGGTCCGGTTGCAGGTAGATATTATAAGGCATTCTTTAACATCAGGGAGAGAATGTATCCCTTTCAGCGCATCAGGAAGCTGGATTTTTGAAAAGGCGATCTTTTCCCTTATCTCTATAGGGGCGGTCTGGTGGCTCACACCTAAAATACAGACTTCCATAGTGTATCTTCTCTTTCATCCATAGGTATGAAGCCCTTTAAGGAGCAGGCTTACCCCAAGAAATGTGAACATTACAAACAGGAATCCTATTATGGCAAGATATGAAGCCTTTTTTCCCCTCCAGCCTGCGGCCACCCTAGTATGTATCATGGCTGCATAGACAAACCATGTGATAAGAGACCAGGTTTCCTTTGGATCCCAGCTCCAGTAGGAACCCCAGGCGCTGCTTGCCCACATTGAGCCTGTTATGATTGCTATAGTAAGGCATGGGAACCCGAATGCAAGGACTTTATGACTCAGAAAATCCAGGGTTTCCAGCGAGGGGAGACGGTAATATAATGCCCCGGGTTTTTTCCTTTTTAATTGGCGCTCCTGTAAAAGATATATGATGGCGGCGCAGAAGGCCACGGCAAATGCCCCGTAGCCAAGAAATGCGGATATTGTGTGTATCCCCCTCCATGCACTCTGGAGGGCAGGATTTAATGGCTCGATATGTGAAGGAAGCGCTAGTGTATAGATCAGTGAGATGGATGTGAGAGGGAGCACGAAAGAGCCCAGGGATGGTATATGGGACCTGTAGTCGCAGATCAGAAATACGAGAATGGTTGCCCATGCAAAGAACGACAAGGATTCGTAGAGCGAGATGACTGGCAGGTGACCTGCCTCTGCATAGCGTGTCAGAATGGCCGCTGTATGGAGCACAAAACCCGCAATGGTAAATGCCTGGCCCATCCTTGCCATGCCTTTTTTCATAGAGACCAGGAATATGAGATAGAATACAGTGGCAGCAAGATATGCAGCGAGCGCCAGCTTAAAGCATAGAATGTTCAAGGAGTCCCTCCAGTCTTTTTTCTATTTCCTGCGTTTTTCCTTCCCTGATGAGTTGAATGATATCCGAGTCCACCAGATCGTAGAAAAGCCTGCTTCTTTTTTTGGGGTCGGATATCCTGTTCAATGCCTTTTGCCTTATCTCTCCTATAAGTTCAAGGAATCTTGAGTATTCAGGGCCGAATTCCGCCTCAAGCCTTTCCCTGATCCTGCGGGCAAGGGCAGGGCTTTTACCGTTTGTTGAGACGCTGATCTGCAGGTCTCCCTGCCTGTGAGTCGCAGGTACGATAAAATTGGATATATGGGGTTGATCAACTACATTGACAAGGCAGTTTGCAGCCATTGCATCTTCCGCCGCCTTTCTGTTTGTCTCATCCGAATCGGTTGCCACTATGACAAGACGCATTCCCAGGCAATCGCCCTTCTGATAACGCCTGTTAAGCAGGCGGATTTCGCCTTTTTCCGCCATCAGATTGAGCTTTGGCGTACAGCAGGGGCTGACTACGGTGACATCCGCCCTATAGGAGAGGAGCGTGGCCGTTTTCCTTTCCGCCACATTTCCTCCGCCGACTACCATGCACCTTGCCTTTTCGATGTTTATATTTATCGGGTAATATCCGGGCATTTGCAAGTATTCAATATGTATTTTATTATTTTAGGAATCCCATCATCTTCGAGTTTCCAAATCTCTTGCTATGATTAGAAATAATGTATTATAAAGGATACCCTAATAAGTGATGTTTTTCAAACTTATACTGCATCAACCTATGCTGCTTAAATCAGCTATTATCCTTGTTTATCAAAATATTCTCCTTTTCAATGCCATTCAAAAATTTGGCGAAATATTTGTCTTGACAAAAAATTAAGATCTGGCCTATACTTCTATTATCTACTAAGGAAACCGGTTCTCTCCGGAATGGCAAAAATAGGGTTTTTTCGATTTTTCCAAGATTTTCAACAATATGAAAGATTAGAGCCTTCAATGGAACTTATTTTGTTCTTATTAGTCTTTTTTATATTGACCCTTCCCTGCATTTTTATGATAGATTTCTTTTTTCATGACATTTCTCATTCTGAGAGATGGATTTTGGGCGTATCATTTGGTATAGCCATTTTGATATACTTAGGATATATAACCAGTTATATACATCTTTATGCCTTTTTCCCTGCATATCTTGCCTTAATAGCATTGGCGTTTTGGTATTTTTGTTTATATAAAAGAAGGCGTTTATCCAGTCTTATCGGACCTTTTAATATAGAAACCCTGCTTTTGATAATGGTTTTGCTGCTGGTTGGCATTAGCAGATATTATATTGCGCTCCTTAATGAAATCCCTCAAGGCGTAGATCCCACTTTTAATTGTGTCCTTGCCAAGAAGATATTTTTGACCAGAGGGATGATTTTTAACTGGGAACCTTTTGAGAATATAAAGGTGAATTATCCTCTTGGTTCTCATATACTTGTGGCAATACTATCCTGTGTATCCTGCATATCCATTCATAACACATACCGCTTTCTATTGCCTGCATTGGGTGTGTTAACTACCAGCCAAATTTATATATTGGCTTTAAGTTATACAAAGAAGAGAGAGATTGCGCTTTTTTCAGCGATAGCTTATGGTTTTTGGGCAGTTTATGGGAGTATTCATTACTCAAGCTGGGGTGGAATACCAAACATGATCGGTATGTCTTTTTGGCTGATTTGCTTATATATGCTCAATAAATCAGGTTTTTCTCTTCGTCAAAAGATTTTCTTTGGTTTAATATATGCAGCGCTCATTTTAACCCACCATCATGTTTTCATAACAAGCGGTTTCCTCTTTCTTGTTATGATAGTTTACTTTTTATTTCTTTCTTATCCTCAAAAAACTAAGGACATTGTCTATTCTTTAATTATAGCTGGAATTTTTGCATCTTTTTTTCTGGTTCCTTATATAATTAAAATACTTACAGTTACTGACACTAGGGTATTAAAATTCAATGAAAACTTGCCAGATCTATTAGGTTTGATGAAAAACTGCGGATTTATATTATCTTTATTTTTCATTCTGGGATTTTTGGGTTTTAACCGTGAATTTAGAAAAAAAGAGGCAATAAGTGTAATTAATATTTGTATTGGAGGCTTATTAAGTTTGTACATCTTCTGGGGATTTATTTATCCGCAAATCGCCCTTCGCATTTTTGGGAGGCCATATGTCGGTTTCACCCCATCAAGATTTTATACAGACCTGGTTTACTTTTTATCTATCCCGGCAGGTTACACTGTTTATAAGATTCAAAAATATTTAAACTGTAATGTAATTATATGCTGTATAGTTGCGATTTTATTTGGATTCTCAAATTTAAACGTTTGGAAGGAATTAAAATCTCCCAATTTGCCGGACAAAGATTTATGGGAAACCCTTCGATGGATAGAAAAAAATACGCCAGAATCAGCCTTTGTGCTAAATGGAGGCAGTTGGGCGGCATATGCTACCTGGCGTTCGACTGATTATTTATATATTCCTATTTCAGAGCCGTCTAACGCCGGTACCGAAAAGAACAAAATTCTTCAGATGCTAAGGAAGGGTTTTATTATCGACGAGGCCAAGGAACGGTCTTTTTATTTTATAAGGAAGGGGATCGAACTGAAAAAAGGTTATAATACAGTGTGGCTGCACCCAAGCGGAAAATATGCCATAGATAAGCTATGGCCCATATGAATAGAAGGATATTGTTTGTCGGGGTCTTTGATGTCCCTTGGTCAGATAACATACCGCTGAAAAGGGCCTTTGAAGAGACGGGGAATGCCGTTGATGTATTCAACTACAGGACGGCCGCCAGGGATTTTGCATCCGTTTACAAGCCTGGGAGCCTTCATTATAAATTCATCGAACGGTTGTCTGACTGCCTCAAGTTGCCTTTTTCACCTTCATACATCGCAAATATCGGATATACCCTTAACGGACGGGGCAGTATGAATAATGCCCTGCTTAAGAGGGTCATCAAGGGAGGCTATGACCTTGTCTTTATTGCCAAGGCCGATATAGTCAATCCCTCCCTTATATCCAAGATAAAAAGATACGCAGACACATGGTATTTTTTTATGGATCCTCCGGATATCTCTTTCAAGATGAATGCCCCCAAATATGCAAAAGCCGCTGCCCGGAGCAGCGCCTCATGCACAAGGGTTTTACGTTCCTTCAAAAAGGCAGGGGCACGTTCCTTTTTTATCCCTGAAGGCGTTGATGCCCGGATTTTTTACCCCAGGGAGTCAAAGAAGAGATGGGATGTAACCTTCGTGGGGACAAGGACATGGAAGAGAAAACGCCTCTTGGATTCCCTGCAAAGATACGGGATCAAAGTCAATACCTTCGGCAAAGGCTTCCCTAATGGCCCTGTATATACACATGATCTGGCGCAGCTATACAGGGAATCAAAGATCATCCTCAATCTTGACCGGCCTGGAGGCAAGTTCTCCATAAGGGTATTTCAGGCAATGGGCACAGGCAGCATGCTCCTGAGCACGTATACAAGGGATATAAGCCTTTTTTTTCAGCGAGGCGGGCACCTTGACTGGTTCACAAACCTGGACGAGTGCGTCAAACTCATAAGATTCTATCTGGAAGATGATGACATGCGTGAAAAGATTGCCTTTGCGGGGATGCAGTATGTTCAGGCCAGTTATTCATGGGAAAGGTCAGCAGAGAAGATTTTTCGAGTGATTGAGGACTCAAACTCCCGTTAAGAGCCTAAGATTTATTTGTATTTCATAATATTTCAGGGATCACAGCCAAAACATCTTTGACATTAAGACCTTTCATACACCGGTATTGGTTTGGGCAATGCTTGTCAAAAAGAAACCTTCTTTGGCAGCCGGGTTTGCAAGGAAGATGAGAAAGGACCGCTACCTTGTCCCTTTCCCCAGTAGGGCGGGTATTAGTTTCGTCAGTAGGCCCAAAGATGCCGACTGCCTGTGTGCCCAGGGCAACAGCAAGATGCATTAGCCCTGAGTCATTGGAAATAAATAAACGGCAGTATTTAATAATGGCTGCCATGTGGCGCAGGCCCATCTTGCCTGTGAGGATAATGGGGGGGATATGCATCCTGTCTGCGATAGCTTTTGCAATAGCCACTTCATCCGGCCCGCCGAATATGAGTATCCTCGCCTCAAACTTGTCCTGGAGGATAGACGCAAGTGAAGCGTATTTTTTTTCCGGCCATCTCTTGAATGATTGATCGCTGCCTGAGCCAGGGTGTATCCCGATCAAGCAAGGGATTTTATGTGACAGGGTTCTGCCTTTGGATCGTCCCTTTGCAGTCTGTTTTTGCATATCCGAGGTTAATCCTTGAAGGAATTTCTGTGCAAATGCATCCTCCTCAGGGCTTATATAATAAAAAAGCCTGACGGCATTCATATTGAGTGGGGGTGAATTTTCATTTCCATTATATGGGAGGCCATCAAGGTAATGGATAACAGCATCTGCTATCTGCATATTATACTCGACACGGTGACTTCCGTGATTATACGGAACTGTATGGTTTTGCAGGAAAGCAAGGGATGCCTTATTGGGCGGATGATGAACCCATCTGTGCCTTGCGCCTATTAACCATGTGGAGATATTGTTCAGTGCAGTAAGGGCAGGGAATGTGGATATGCTAAGGTCATAGCACTCATTTCGCTGCCTCAGGTAAAACCTGATATTCCTGAAAATCGAGGCGGATTGAGGGTCAAACACCTTAACATGGTCTATGTCCTGATTGCCTGTCAGCGCCTGTGCAGCGGCATCTGACTTGACCAGCATGGTGATTTCTGCGCAGGGAAGCCTTTCCCTGAGCATATGGAGGGCGGGGGTAAAAAGCAGGGCATCTCCCATACCTGACAGCGAGATGATCAATAGCCTGTGTTTTTTACCTGGCATCAAAGACCTTAAGATATATGTATTTTTGGCATAACCAATAGATCCTTTGCAGAAAACGATAGGAACAAGTATATGACTCCACACAGCGGCATTTAACATTGAGAGGACGCACCTCATCAACTATCCCTGGCCTTATGGCAAAATAGGCCATCGTGATATCCTTTCCTAGGGCATCCGCCGCATGCATGAATACGGAGTCGACAACGACAATATAGCGGGCCTTTTCCATCAAGGCAAAGGAAAAATTGATTGGCCTGTTTTTTGTTGAATATGTTTCATTTACCTCGATTACCGGAAGAGGCATAAGCTGATCAATTACATTTTGGGCCACCCTGACAGGCATGTCCTTAAGAGGAAAACCTGTCTTGCGGTGCAAAAAGATATACCCGTTTTCCTGATACCCATGTTCCTTAAGCCAGCATTCAGCCTCATACCATTCCTGATCAGAGATATAGACCTCGGTTTGGGTGTTTGTAAACGGTTTAACCCCCAGTTCATTGGCCGTGCGATAGATTTTATGTATTCCATATCTCCATGCAGGCCGCTGTTTAAGAACGATAAGCCGTTCATAACCATGATTTTTTTGTATATTTATGCCTTGTCCGATGCATTTTTTTATACCATGCCTGTAGTTTTTATTTTCCCATGCGCTGGATATTTCATGAATACTGTCAAAATAAGGGCATCGGGCAAGAATCCCCGACTCGATTACCAGTTTTTTTACAGCTATACCAAGCCGGCACTTCGGATGTTGTTTGACAAATTCACGAAAGGCAGGAGTGGCCATTATAACATCCCCTAAACCATGCCAGAATAAAAGGAGGATTGATGCTGCATCCATCTTTTTGCCTTTACATTTTATTGGAGTAGATTGTTGATCTATCGACGGAATAAACGATTTTCCCTGTAACCCCCATGACCTTACAGTCACAACGAAGCATGAAAATGAATAAAAACAAAGTGTTGTTCGATCATTTCCATATAAATTTTCTCTTACAAATGACTGGAGATGATAAATAACAGCTTCTAATATAAGCGGATGTTACAATAACAGGTCTTTTTATTCAAGGTAATATACGCCCCACTGTCAATGAGAATATATGCTGCCTTAAATCAAGGCAATGATTTGAGATCAAGATGCCGCATCTTTTAAAAAGCTTTGGAAACCTTTATAATTGATGAAGAAAAGAGGTATAACGATCATGAAAAAAGACAGGCCCAAGATAATAGGCCTTCTTGCTGCATGGGGGGCTGAGGATTGGATAAGACCCGCCCTTAGGCAGTCGGTAAAGTATTGCGATGATGTGTTTGTCTGTGTTGCCGCCCATTCAGAGGAATTAAAAGCATTTGAGGATAATACCCTGTCTATCGTAGAAACTTTTCCAGGCATTAAAACCATTTCATGCAAAAAGGCAAAAAATACACACGCATCTTCTAAGGCGAAGATATTGAATAGGATGCTTGAAGAGTCCAGGCATTTTAAGCCTGGAAATTGGATATGGATACTGGATGTAGATGAGTTCTATCCGGAGCCTTCATACAAAAAGATTCTGTCCCTGATTAGCGGAGAGGATTACGATAACATTTATGTTGGAAACAGGTTTTTTCTGATAGATATGCAGCATTATATAAAGGCATCTCATCAGAGGCTTTTTAAAATAAAGCCGATTCATAGGCTGCCTTTTTTCCGTTTCAGGCCGACGCAACAATGGCCATTTTTAAAAAAACCTTATAAATTGCCATTGGAAGAGGGGATGTTTCACTACAGCCTTTTAACCAATCCTCACATGAGAAGGGTTCAATGGGAAAATGAATACAAGAAAACCCGCCAGACCCAAAAAACGAAATGGCTCGATTTAATCTACAGAAATTATGACCTCGGCAATGAAGACTATTGGATCCAGAAGAATTATGAATTGACGGGCATTAAGTCCCCGTGGTTTAATAACGATTTCCTGCCCGATCATAACGGAAGGCTCTTTTCTTATACCGGAAAACATCCAAGTTTTATAGAAGAGGCTGGTTTGCCTGAAATCGGCGATTTCCGTAAACGATACGATTTCAGGTAATAATAAGATTATAATTCACCAATATATCGCCGCTTGTCATTATTAAACTAGTTTTTTACGAATCTATCAAAAACAAACAATTAAACCTTTCCTTTTATCAAATAATAGGCATCCCTTATCTTCTTTCTGTCAAGGGCGATGATCCCGGATATATATATTGCAGACAGGGCAAATGATTGAAGCAGTATCCTTATGATTATGATCTGAGGCGAGATCATATCCCTAATGCTTAAAAAAATGGCCAGCGAAATTATCCCGCATAAAAGCGGTTTCAAAAATATCTCTTTGATCTTAAAGTCAACGAATCTTGAGCTGCTTCTCAAAAGAAAGTATATGCCGAAGATGGCCCCTATATCGACCGCCATAGCCACCCCTCTTAATCCCCAGAGATGAATAAAGGGGAACAGCAAAAACAGGAATGGCAACACCTCAAAGAATTGGGCGATGCTTGCGCCTTTCGACCTTCCTGTATTTAAATGGATTTCTCGGTTTATCCGCCTCATTGGGCATATTATGCCATAAGGTATAATAACCCAGAATACTGGGACGGTGGGCAGCCATTTGGAGCCAAAAAGGAGGGTGATTATATCAGCGATAAGGCAGCCTGTCACCAGATAGAAAAGCACTGCCGTTGTAAAAAAGAACATGCTGATCGTTGTATATATCTGGGAAAGTCTTTCCCTTTGATTTTGAAAACGGCTGAAGAGCGGGGCGAAGACAGGAGAAATGGCTCCGAATCCTATGACCGCGAACATTTCGGAAAGGAAATATGCCCGTTTGTAGAAACCCAGTCCTTCGTCTCCTATCACCTTCCCAACCGTAACATAATCGGTCTCCCTGAATGTCCTCTCGAAGATATTGGAAATGAGGGCATATTTATTGAAATTTATGATATCCAGAAGCATCTCCCTGTCGAATTTGAATTTGAGCCGGACAGGTGTAAAGAGCCAGCAAAAAAACCATAGCAGCATATTGAGCGAAATGACCTTATATACCAGACTCCAGTATCCGAATTCAAAGTACGCAAGCAATACTGCGCCGCCAAGTGAAATGATGTTGACGATCAGGGAAATAAGACCTAATTTTATGAATTGCATCTTTATTTGCATGAACGCCATGTAAGGGCCACTTAGCTGATTGAGCCCATAGGATATCATAATTGCGGCAAACATATACGTATTGATCCTTTCAGACGAGACCGCAAAAAGCATCAATATTACTAACAGAAAGGCTATGACTGCCAGATTTAAAAACCAGGCATTGAACCCGTACTGGGCATCATTCCCTTTAGAGTTTTGAACAATGGTTGTCGGGGATGCAATGGCCGAAAACATAAAGCCGACGGTTATAATCGATATTATATACCCTATCCTTCCGAAATCTTCAGGCATCAATAGACGGGCCAATGCGATCTCTGCGGATATGCTGACAGCCATCTGTATATAGCTGCAAATCCCATAATTGAAGCTTCCCCAGATGACCTCTTTCGTCAGGGACATGATATATATTCTACCTTAAGATCGATAAAGGATTTAACCTGATCTGCAGGCAAAGGGCTGAGAAAATTTGCCTTGAAAAGATACTTGTGGATTGCTTTTATCAGGATGTTGTTTTCCCTTGCCAGCATGATGATGTGATTATCTTTGCGCCATGCGGGGTGAACGCTGACGAGTATCCTGTTTGTGGTATAAAATACGAGGGAGTGTATTCTCTGAGACATGGCGAAAAACGCCGCAAATCCTTCGAATGTGATAAAAAAGTCAAGCGACAGTATATTCCTGAGCCACTCTTTAATTGGCAATTTGCCTACAAGATTCGTGATGGAGCGCTCCCTGCAGAACAGGTCAAGCCTCTTTTTATTGTATCCATCGCCCGTTCCCAAAAGCAATATATTGTATCTTGAATCCGGCAAGATTCTCCTCAGGCTTTTCAACCATGCTATGGAGAACCCCTTGAAATTTGTTTTTCTTTTGCCGCTATGGAGCTGTATCCCAATATTTATTTTAGGGTCATGCCCTATGTTTTTAAAAGGTTCGATAAAGGATTCAGGGTATGGGTCCATCTTTATATATGGAGGGTCTTGCGGAAAGGGGTCATTTTGGGAAAACCAGCATGCATTTATATATGGCATTTCCGGACTTTTTATCTTCTGGATCAATTCATTCTTGTTTTTTACATATATACAGGGGATTTGATATTCGATGAATGGGGTGACTGCAAATAGTTCTGAAATGGGGTTATCGAAATATACGTTCCGGTCATATCTTGTCAGTTTGATATTTTTGCCTGTCTTTTTCCAGTGATCATAAAGTTTGCAATATACAATAAAGGCATCCCCTAATGTGCCTGAAAAGCAAAAACGCTCACTCTGCATAAAGAAATCGCCTTTTATAGTTGCCTTTGTTCATTGCCTTTTTGTATGCTTAAGCATTATGCTGATTTCATTAAAACGCCGGTTGACTGTATGTATAAAAAACCCGGTTATAAAAAAGAAGATGCTCAGGGTCATCAGGGAGGCCGCAAGGATTGCGGATGAAATATAGTGGACCTGCCCCGTTTTTAGATAGGCTTTAATCACCCTGATTCCTGGTATTAGTCCGCTTATAAAACTCAAAAGCGAGAGCATGGGGAAAAAGAACATGGGGCGAAAATCCCTTGTAAACGCAATGATCGTCATGAGGATGGCGTACCCGTCGGTGAATGTCCTGATCTTGGATTCGCTTCCTTTGTGACGTGAGCGGTATTCCGCAGGGATTTCTTTGATTACAAAGCCCTTGCTCAACGCCTGCAATGTAAGCTCCGCTTCTATCTCAAATCCGCGTGACGTAATAGGGATAGTTTTCACAAAATCCCTGTTCATAACCCTGTAACCCGATAATATATCAGACAGGTTCGCATTAAAGCACAGGTTTAAGACGCTTCGAAGGAGTTTGTTCCCGAATCTGTGAGAAGCGGTAAATGAGCCCTTGTCTGCATGTTCAAGCCGTGTCGCCACCACCATGTCCGCTTCTTCATTGATTATGGGCTGGATTAGCTTCGCTGCCTCTTCTGCCGGATAGGTATCGTCCCCGTCCACCATGATATATACATCCGAGTCTATTTCCTCGAACATCCTTCGGATCGCATTCCCTTTGCCACGCCTTTTCTCCTTAAGCAGGCATGCGCCGCTTGCCAGGGCTATTTCTGCGCTCTTGTCTGTTGATCCGTTGTCACAAACGTATATATCCGCATTGGGCAGGCAGGTTCTGAAGTCGGCCACTACCTTCCCTATAGTGCTTTCTTCGTTGAGACACGGAATCAAGACTGCTATTGATGGACCGGATTTAGTACCGGAAACCTTCATTTCGACACCCCTTTGTTCCGAAAAATAGCTACTATTTTCATCCTTCTTGGAGGCCCGAAGGTCCATGAGCGTTTGTCATGATCATCCTGAAGTTTTGCGCTCTATGGACTCCCACAGATGCGCAGGCCTTGCCATCTGAAAAAGCCCCATTAAAAGATAATACTGATGCCAGATAAAAGAACTGAGGATATTATTATACCACCTCGCGCTGACAAAAAGTATCAGTGCAGCGGTTAAAATGCCTATCCCATATATGGGATGAACCATAAAACCCAGCAGCGTTAATATCAAAAGAGAGCCAAGGGTCGCTACAGGCACGGCAAAAAGCATAGCAAACCTGAGCGGAAGCACAACTGATCCGAATTTTCCAAACCTTGGATCAAGGATCAAATGGCGGGCAGACCATGTGGATTCCAATAACCGCGTGGCCCTGCGTATCTTTTGCCTTTGCTGTTGATCGTGCCGCAGGGCAATCCATTCATAAAACCTGGCCTCAGGCACATATCTGGCATGATATCCCTTTCTGATCGCCATCAGCGCAATATTTGTGTCGCTTGCCCCTTTTCTGGGGGGGATATGCCCCATCGCCTCCCTCTTTATTGCGATCAATGGCCCGTTGAAACAATATGTGCTGTGAAGGCGGCTTTCCCATCCGCATATCTTTCCGAATACATCCCTGTACGGGCCTTCAATGCCTGTTGAAAGGCTTTGTCTGTCAATGCGCGGGATCAGCTCGCCGCATGCTGCGCCTGTCTGTTTTTCTTTCACAAGTACATTCAGTATATGACGGATGGCGTCTTTTTCGAATACTACATCCGCATCAGTGGTGATGATCAGGTCGTGGCTTGCAAGATCGAATCCCTGATTGTAATTTGCGTTTGTGCCCTGACGCCTTTGATTGGTGATCACCTTCCCTTTGATCCGGAACTGCTCAAGGGCGGAAAGCGCTTTTTTGCGGGTCGCATCCTCTGAACAGTCATCTATTATGATAACCTCCATCATCTCTGAAGGATAATCGATTTCAGACAGGTTTTTGATCTTTTCCCAGATAACCTTTCCTTCGTTATAGGCAGGGATTATAATCGATACAGGCACGGAAACATCGAGTTTTCCTGGCGAATGATACCCCTTTCCCCATAGTATCGCCCAAATGTATATCCCGTATACAGCGCATATTAAACATATCGAAGCCAAAACAACGGCCAATCCGGCATTAAAGATCATAGATCGTCGCCTATTTCCGTATCTTGATTATCTTGATAGTCGGCCCGGGTATATCCTTCAGATTGCTTTCAAATACCTTGACCCATTCGGCGTCTTCTTCAGCCTCCTTATAAAATTGCAGCATTGCCAGCGTGCCTGACGGGAAGTCTCTAAGGGCCTCTTTGCTGTATGAAGGGCCATAATCATAACTGGAAAGTATTATATAATCAAAACCCTGTTTCTTTAAATAGTAATAAGGCGCAACCATGTCTGCGGTTTTTTGTTGTCCCCTGTAGAAATGTATATCGAACATTGCGCTGGATACACAGGGAGGATAAAGTATAGGCATCCAGATCTTGCTACCTCTGGGGAGGTTTGATTCTATCCATCTGCCTGCAATGACCCTGTTATTGGTATGACTCATCAGGTAATTGTACCTGACGCTGCGGATAGCGGTGGGAAACGCAAGAAGTATGGCCACCCCTCCCAGAAGGATGCCTTTTTTTGCCTTGACCCATGCACAGGGAATCCTGTCCGCCATATCCGTCAGGAATTTGCCTGTCAGTATAGTAAGAAACGGGGCCACAATAACAAAATACCGGACTATGCGGTTTTTCCCCTTGCCTGCCAAAAACCAGTAAATTAGCGATATAAAAATCAGAAAATCCCAGTAGACGGCCTTATTTTTTGTATCCTTGTTGATGCCTTTGTATATAAAATAGATAAATGCCAGGGATGTCACTATCAGCAAAGGTATGCCCATTGCCCCCCATAACGAGTTGATTGTATAGGGTTCAAACCAGCTTGGGGTTGTCGCATAGAAATAGTCAAAAAAACCTGCCTGTGTATTTCCATATTTGCCACCTTCAACGGCGCTGCCCATTCCCTTGCGCTCGCCTATTACACTTTTGGTATATTGGCGGAAACGGGTCAGGAAAGTAGGCGTTCCGATCAGAAAACCGATGGGGATCATGCCAAGGCCCAACATGGCATAAACCCATGCCTTATTGCCCTGTGCTTTGTCATTCCGGGTTTGACGCCAGCGCAGGAGTGCATTAAGCATGTAAGATGCCGTCAAAAATATGGTGAGATATTTGGTGGATGTGCCAAGACCTATAAAAAGGCCTGATAAGATATAGTCCTTTTTATCGCCTCTGAGGAGCATTTTCACTAAATAGATCATTGCCGCCGCAGTCCAAAAGGCCATTATGCTGTCCGCCATAGGATATTTTGAGTGTTTGGTATGGAGGAACATAACGGATAGAAAAAATGCGGACAAAAGGGCGATCCTGTCGTCATTGTCAAAGGCCAGCTTTGACAGGAAAAAGCACAAAAGCACTGTAGCTATGCCTGCCACGGCATTGTTCAGCCTGGCAAGCAGATAAAAGATGGGTGGATAAGGGTCATAGACGTATGCCGGATTCGATGGTCGAAACAGGATGTCTATGGCCTCCTGCATGTTTCTGTGTCTGCCTGTTTTTGTGGTGACAATCCCATATCCTATCGCATATACCACATATTCCGCAGCCAGGAGATTTGTCAGGAAGGTTGGGTACTGATAAAACTGCGGGTCTATATTCCATCTCTTGTGTATGATATTGCCGGCTATGAGCTTGGCGCGTTTAACGATCTTTGTCTCATCTATATAAAACAAATGGGGGAGCCCAAAGTCTGCTGTCCAAAAACGCAACAATGTTGCCAAAAGCATAATAATTATAAGTAATGTGTATACGGTTTTTTTGTTTTTAGATCCTGCTTCCATGGTTGTTGTTAAAGAATCTTTTCCCTTCATATATTTTTACCCTTGCAAAAGACAGACTAAACTGTTCTGCATAGTAGGTTAGGAAAGATA
>JAFGSM010000087.1 GCA_016934595.1 bacterium
CACTTTTTGTGTAACCTTATGAAAAAATTGACAAATTATGTTGTTTTGTTTGACCAGATATCTTATTGAAAAATAGAACTTATTTGAAAAAAGTGCAAAAGTAGAGATGAAAGGCACTTAATTAAATAACAAATCTATAAGTATGAATAATTCGGTTATTCTAAAATCCGGACGTGAAAAATCCCTGATTCGGCGGCACCCTTGGATATTCTCAGGCGCAATCCAGGATGTTCAGGGATTGCCAGGGTCAGGGGAAACTGTTCAAGTGCTTGATTCGGGGGGACAACTGCTGGGGATGGGTTCATATTCTCCATATTCCCAGATTAAGGTAAGGATGTGGACATTCGACCCTGATGAAACAGTGACCAAATCGTTATTTGCAACCCGCCTGCAAAGGGCAGTCTTGTCAAGAGGGACTATCGAATCGCACGAAAATTCCTCGGCCTGCCGTCTGGTAAATGCAGAATCTGATGGCCTTCCTGGGGTGATTGTGGACAGGTATGCAAATTTCCTTGTATGTCAGTTTCTATCCGCTGGCGCAGAATACTGGAAGCAGGTCATAGTCGATAATCTCACGGACATTTTCCCTCATTTTTCAGTCTATGAGAGATCAGATGCCGATGTCCGGATAAAGGAAGGATTACAAAAATGCACAGGGGTCTTGTCCGGCGCAGAGCCTCCGGATTTTATCGATATCGAGGAAGGCCCTTTCCGGTTTTCAGTTGACATCAAACAGGGTCATAAGACAGGCTTTTATCTTGACCAAAGGGAAAACCGCGCCTATGTTGCAGAGTATGCTAAAGGCAAGGACACGCTGAACTGTTTTGCCTATACTGGCGGATTTGGCGTGGCTGCCTTGAAAGGAGGCGCCATCAGGATTACGAATGTAGAATCGTCAGGGCCAGCGCTGCATATAGCCGAGAGGAATTTTTGCCTCAACGGGCTTGACATGAATCTGGTCGATAACATAGAGGATGATGTGTTCTCTTTTTTGCGCAAATGCCGTGACAGCAGAAGGCAGTTCGACCTTATCATAATCGATCCTCCTAAATTTGCTGAATCAAAGATACAGATAGAAGGCGCGTGCAGAGGGTATAAGGACATTAATCTCCTTGCCTTCAAGATGTTAAGGCCAGGAGGGATGCTTGTTACCTTCTCTTGCTCAGGGGTTATTGGAAGGGAATTGTTCGATAAGATCGTAGCCGGAGCTGCTATAGATGCAAGGCGGGAGGCCCAGGTCATAAGGAGGCTCAGCCAGGCCTCAGATCATCCTTCATCACTTAGCTTTCCCGAAGGAAACTACCTGAAAGGGCTTGTCTGCAAGGTATGGGAAGAGACTCATACTGAAATAAAACAATAGATTCGCCTTAATTATATTCAATGATATGGATTCAATAAAACCTGACAGTCTTATCCGGAAAGTTTCGGGTCTTTTATTCTTTATGGAAATGAGGGCATTGCGTTTTGGGTATGGCATGGGATTAAAATGCCCTGCTGGGTGCGGCGACTGCTGCCGTGATGATCGGCCTGAGGACTCAGTGCTTTCTGCCCTTCCTGCTTCCCGATGGGCAATTGACAACGATCAGGTAGAACGTCTGGCCAAGGCCGCTCTTGAATATCCTGAAGGCCCGTGTGTTTTCTATGATCATACGATGCAGAAATGCTGCACGATTTATCGTCTAAGGCCTCTAATATGCAGGCTCTTTGGGTTTGCAGGCGTTAGGGATAAATACGGAGAGGTTCGCTTTAGGCATTGCCGTAGGATGCCTCCGCCTGTGCGGGACATCAAATTGACCCCTCCTGTATTTAGCGACTGCTCACGCCAGCTTGAATACATTTTCCCTCAACTGGGAAGTATCCGGCTACCCTTAAATGTCGCATTTTATCATGCTGCACAATGGCTTCTTTTATACAGGCAGTACTGTCATGAAATCGACTATTCTCATAATAAGTTCTAAAATATATTCATAATGGAAATAATTTATTTGAGAGGCAAAGGTGGCAAATCAAAGTCTACAAAGAGGTCGTAATGAGAATTGGCGATATGCTTCATGGCTGTATTGACATATAATTGCTTTTTCTGATAATTTAATAAAAAACCTTTGAAATGAATAGGAGGAAATATGGAACGGTTATATAATTTTAGCGCCGGCCCTGCTGTGTTGCCGGAAGAGGTATTGAAACAGGCAAGCGATGAGATGTTGAATTGGCATGGAAGCGGCATGTCGGTAATGGAAATGAGCCATAGAGGTAAGGAATTTATTGATATTGCAAGCCGTGCAGAGGCTGATCTCAGGGAATTGATGAATGTACCTGGCAACTACAAGGTGCTTTTCCTTCAAGGTGGAGCCACAGCCCAGTTTGCAGCCCTTCCCATGAATGTTTTGAGGGGTAAAAATAATGCGGATTACATCTCAACAGGCAGTTGGTCAAAAAAGGCGATCTCAGAGGCTAAAAAATATTGCAAGGTAAATGTGGCGGCATCAAGCGATGATGCTAATTTCACATATATACCCCCCGTGGAGAAATGGAAATTGAACAAGGATGCGGCCTATGTCCACTATACCGCCAACGAGACTATAGGCGGGGTTGAATTCCACTGGGTGCCTGACACAGGCGATGTCCCGCTCGCCTGCGATATGTCTTCCAATATCTTATCAAGGCCGGTTGATATTTCAAAATTTGGGGTGATTTATGCAGGGGCACAGAAAAACATCGGCCAGGCAGGGGTCACGGTTGTCATTGTCCGTGAAGATCTGATAGGCAACGTAATGACATGCACCCCGAGCTTTCTGGATTACAAGCTGCAGGCAGAGGCTGACTCCATGTACAATACCCCTCCCACCTATGCGGTTTACATAGCAGGGCTGGTGTTTCAGTGGTTAAAAAAGCAGGGCGGTCTAAAGGCTATTGAAGAAAGGAATATCAGGAAGGCGCAAATGCTTTATGATCTTATTGACTCAAGCGAATTGTACAAGTCTCCAGTAACCAAATCCGACCGTTCCAGAATGAATATTCCCTTTACCTTAAAAAAAGAGGGCATGGATGATCTATTCTTAAAACAGGCAAAAGAGCGTGGGCTGGTCACTCTTAAAGGCCACAGGTCTGTGGGCGGCATGAGGGCCTCCATATACAATGCGATGCCGGAAGAGGGAATAAGGCGGCTTTGCGAATTTATGAAGGACTTTCAAGCCAAAAACGGATAAACCCTCAAGGGTATCCAAGAATTGGCAGAATAGTTTTTTCATTTAGCATTCGCCAGTTCTTGCAATTTGTTGCGAAAATAACAGAGGACTGAATCTTTGGCTCTGGGAAAAGCAGCCTTGATCGCATTTTTATCCTCAAGAAGCCAGGCTTCACCCTACTCGATTGCTATACAGAATTGCTAAGCGTCCAATACCTTTGTACGAGTAAAGCTTAAAAGCCCTCCATCTACGATATTTTTTATGATTGGGTCTTCACTTGCACACTTGATCGTAACAAATCCATCGTCGCCCTTTTCCAGCACCCAAAACTCCTCTGGTTCAAGCTCATCAACAAATAGAGGAGAAAGGTAAAAATTGTATAGTATAATGATATATTAATTTTTTACAATGGAATAGCATTAATTAAATGGCAGCGCTACGGGGAATCGAACCCCGGTCTGATGGCTGAGAACCACCTGTCCTAACCTCTAGACGATAGCGCCGCATTTTATCTGAATAGTAATTATTGCGGGCTAAATTTCCCTCCATGCATACTGGAATGGAGGATAAGAAGTTTATTTTATATTACTCTATATACTCTACTTTTATACTTCTTATATAAATACTGAACATACCTTTTTTGGCTGCAGGACCAGGACTCGAACCTGGACTAGATGATCCAGAGTCATCCGGCCTGCCATTAGCCGATCCTGCAACCTTCTTTTTTTACCATGAAAATACATTTTTATTCGCTTGGGTGGCCGATTAAGATTTGGCCATGAACGTTTAATCCTTTTTTAATACACTGTTAAGACTAATCCTTTTTAACGCCTTGTTTCTTCAATGAACTGAATGGACTTTTTGATCCTCTTCATGACCTTTTCCCTGCCCAGCAAGTCGAGCGTCTCAAAAAGACCGGGACCTGCTGTTCTTCCAGTGACAGCCGCCCTGACGGGATGGACCAGCACCCCAAACTTGACACCCAGTTCGGAAATCAATTCCTGACATGTCTGTTCCATCGCCTCTATTGTAAAAAATTTTAGCACAGAGAAACGTTCTTGTAAAGCATTTAGTATGTCGACCGCTTTGGGGTCTTCTGTCAATTTGTTTATCGCATCGGGATCGTATTGCACATCGTCCTCCCAAAAATAGCTTGTAAGTTCTGTCACATCCGAGATGATTTTCAGCCTTGGCTGAACAGAGGCCAATACCTTTTTAAGATGCGGCTCGTCTGTGAATTTTCCACCGAACCTTTCCTCCAGGTATGGCCTGCTCAAAGCGGCCAATCTATCTATATCCATATCTCTGATATATGTCCCGTTCATCCAGATCAGTTTCTGATCGTCAAATATGGCCGCCTTTTTGCTGACGCTTTTTAATGAAAATTTCTGGACAAGCTCATCCATCCTGAAAAGGGTCTGCTTGTCATCAAAAGACCATCCAAGAAGCGTCAGATAGTTGACCATGGCCTCAGGCAGGTATCCCATCCTGTGATAGGAATCTATCGCCGTAGCCCCGTGTCTCTTGCTCAGCCGTGTGCCATCAGGCCCTAATATCATGGGGATATGGGCATAAAAAGGGGGATTTTTCCCTAAGCCCCTGTAGATGAGTATCTGTTTTGGGGTATTCGAGATATGATCGTCCCCCCTTATGACATGGCTTATCTTCATCTCCAGATCGTCCGCAACAACGGTGAAGTTATAGGTCGGGGTGCCGTCTGACCTTACGATTATAAAATCGTCCAGTTCCTTGTTATTAACGACCACATTCTTTCTGATAATGTCTTTGAATCCCGTAGTCCCTTCATCAGGAACCCTGAACCGGACAGCGGCAGGCTCCCCTGCCTCCAGTCTTTTTTTCACTTCATCAGGGCTAAGATTCCTGCAGCGCCCGTCATAGCCGAAAACCGCCTTGGCCTTCTCTGCCTCTTTTCTTCTTTCCTCCAGCTCCTCCGGTTTGCAGAAGCAGTAATATGCCTTGTCGGATGCTATAAGGGTCTCGCAAAGCCTTCGATAGATATCCGTCCTTTCACTCTGAAAATAAGGTCCAAACGGACCGCCCTTCTCAGGGCCTTCATCCCAATCAAGACCCAGCCAGCGCATATCAGCCAGTATCTGCCGCATAAAGCCTTCCTCAGACCTCTTTACGTCAGTGTCTTCTATCCTTAATATGAATTTCCCGCCATTCCCTCTGGCAAACAGCCAGTTGTATAAAGCCGTTCTTGCGCCTCCCAGATGAAGATGACCGGTCGGGCTGGGCGCGAATCGTACCCTGACCGTAGCCTCAGAGCCTCTGTCTGATCTGTTTTCCATACCTACCCCTTTTTAATCGTGCATTTTTCTTTGATTTTCATCGTTCTTCGCAAACCCATAGCAAAGCCAGGGGTTTGCGCTTGCCTTGCATTTTCATTCCCCGAGGAAAGGAAGCGGATTGTCTTTCCGGTAAACCAAAGCCTGACAATTGGCAATCAGGCTGCCCCCTGAGTCCTTTACTTCAATTGCATAGGCGCCTGTCCTGCGGGTCAAGTTTACCTCCCTGGCCTCGGCCTCTAATATATCACCCAATTGGGGCGATTTGAAATATGTGACATTTAGATTAAGGGCAACAGCGATTGTGCCATGAGAGTTGGATGCAGCCTGAAATGCCTGATCCATCAGTGAAAATATGGCGCCGCCATGGATTATTCCTATGCTGTTCTGAAGCTTTTCGGTAACTTCCATTTCCACTATTGCATGGCCTGCATCTATTTTTTTCAGCCTGAATCCAAAGACCTTGCCGAAAGGTTCCCTGGAAAGCTCTTCTGAAAGGCACCTTAAAACATTTGCATCGCCCATTTGTTTAATACCTCCTTCCCTAATGCTTAAGTTATAGGATATAATCAGATATTGTCCATCATGACCGTTTTAGTTTTGATGAAAAATGTTGCCCTAATAAATCTAAAAATGCAATACATATAACAACAATGAGATGTTTCCTGTACTTCTTTTTTAATTTAAACCTGCCTCCTTCTTAACTTTAACCTGACAATAAATCTGTCTTAAAAACAGTGAATTAAGGATACGAGACCTTTTTCAAATTCCGTTTTAATTGCCGTTTTAATCTTAAAGGGCATAGAGATTGCATAACTATTTAATAGATGGAAATAAAAAAACCTAAAAAATATATTCTTTTTCTTTGACATACAGCCAGTTAACTTATAAAAATATCATAAAAGCTTTGCTTTCATGGTCTGGGAGTAGGCCCATTACCTTTCAACCCTGTTTAAGTATTTGATACTTATGGTTTGGATTAAATGGATGTATAGAGATCCTAAATGGGGGGGAAGGGGGTTCCGGGATGTTTAAATATCCTGGTGCTTGATGAATCCTTATATTCTTATATTATTGATATTTTAGGATATGACCTCCATTTGCTAACTTATCACCTCCTCTGACTCCCAGGCCATGTTTTTATCCTTGTCATTCTTTGACACCTTGTTTGTTTATTTTCATTTTTCATGTCGGCCAGAAGAGCCATTAATGTTTCTCACGAAAATAGCCTTCTATTTTCATGCTTCGTGGCGCCGCGAAGCGGCATGGGTGTTTGTCTCGAAAATAAACCTCGTTGTTTTTTCTCATGCTTCGTGCCGGACAAAAGGGCCATGATGGTTTATTCTAAAAAAGGGGCGCCATGGCATCGGCAACGGCCATCCCCTCCAAAGTCGGCCTTATCCTTTCCCCATCCACATCTACCCTGCCCTGCTTTTCCAGCGACGAAAGCACACCCGCAGGCTCCTTTCTCAGATCCTGTCCGAATTTCTCCCTGAAGATTTCCATATCAAGGCCATGCCTGGTTCTGAAGGCAAAGTATAAGGACTCAAGACGCACTGCATCCTTTGTTAGATCCTCTCCCCCCTCAATAGGGAATTTCCCATCCTTAATCGCATTACAATACATCTTTACGGATCTGTAGTTCCACCATCTTTTGCCTCCTATAAAAGACTGACCAGAAGATCCTGGTGAGCTTGGACTCTTGGGTGTCATTAAAAAAGGCATCCCGGCAAATGAGTGAGCTGAAGGCCCGAGTCCCAGGTATGGCATATGCCGCCAGTATTTTATATTGTGCCTTGATCTTAAGCTTTTGTCTCTTGCGAAATTAGAAACCTCATAATGACAGTACCCTGCCTGTTCAAGTCTCATGGAAGTGGCCACAAAAAACTCATATCCTCTGTATTCATCAGGCAAGGGTGTAAGCCTTCCCTGCTTCAGCCTCCTTCCGAATACAGTCCCCTCCTCGATAGTAAGCTGGTAACAGGAGATATGCTCAGTCGCCATGTCTATCGCCTTGTTAAGGTCGTCCATCCATGATTCCACTGTTTGGCCGGGCAGGCCATAGATCAGGTCTATGCCTATATTTGAAAACCCCGCTGCCCGTGCCATCTTAATGGAATCCTTAGCATCCTCGGCTGTATGACGGCGGCATAGTAAGACAAGGTTGGCGGGATCAAAGGATTGTATCCCGATATTCAGGCGGTTTATGCCTGACCTTAAAAGAGCCTCGGCATACTTGGAGGACAGGTCTCCAGGGTTTGCCTCCATTGTGACCTCTGCGTCAGAGGTGAAAGGAAAGCATGATTTAAGATGCAGGAGAAGGTCTTCGATCTGAGCGGAGTTGAGAAGAGATGGCGTGCCCCCTCCCAAGTAAAGGGTGTCAAATTGCCAGGTTTTTTCCCCGTAAAATGACTTTATATTTTTAATTGAAAACCTCCATCGGGCATCTTCATTCACCTTTGTGGACCGGGGCTTCGTATGTGTTTCACTTGAGAATCTCCTTTGGGTATTTTCATTCCCCTTCGCGAATCGGAGACCCATGGGCGTTTCATCTGAGAATCCTTGATGCTGTTCAAAGTCATGATAAAGGGTGACCCCTTTTTGATACAGCATCGCCTCCATCTTTATGGCATCCAGAAAATCCGGCATCAGCCTGCGGCCTGCAATTGAGTAAAAGCCGCAATAAGGGCATTTCCTATCGCAAAATGGTATATGGCAGTATAGGCCGCCTGCGGGGCTCAAGGAGGTCATTTTTTATCCGTATCCGCTTTCAAAACTGCAATAAAGGCGCTCTGCGGGATGGATACCGATCCGATTATCTTCATCCTTTTTTTCCCCTTTTTCTGTTTTTCTAGAAGCTTTCTCTTTCGGGTGATGTCTCCGCCGTAACACTTTGCTATAACATCCTTCCTGAATGGGGATATAGTGGATCGGGCAATAATGGTATTTCCAATGGACCCCTGTATCGGTATCTTGAACATGTGCCTTGGGATCTCTTCCTTAAGCCTTTCACATGCATGAAGGGCCCTTGCCCTGGCCTTGTCGCGGTGAACCAGTTGTGAAAGGGCATCCACCTTCTCCCCGTTCACAAGGATATCGAGCTTCACTATATCCGTCTGCCTGTAATCAAGCATCTCATAGTCAAAAGACCCGTAGCCCTGGGTGATGGTCTTCAACTGGTCGTAAAAATCGAAAATCACCTCCGCCAGGGGGAGCTCGCATGTAAGCTCAACCCTTCCATGTCCTGAATAATGGAATTTTGTCTCTACCCCTCGCCTGTCAAGGCACAGTTTCATAACAGCGCCCAGATATCTTTCAGGCATTATGATGGCGGCCTTTATAAAGGGCTCGTATGTGTATTCAACGGTTGCAGGGTCAGGATATAGCGATGGATTTTCTATTACCATCTCCCTCCCATCCTTGAGAGTCAAGCGGTAGCGCACACTGGGGGCAGTCAGTAGTATGGAAAGGCCAAATTCCCGCTCCAGCCTTTCCTGGACTATCTCAAGGTGCAGCAGGCCCAGAAAACCGCCCCTGAACCCCGGGCCGAGGGCGGCTGAGGAATCCTTTTCATAAACGAGGGCAGCGTCATTCAACCTGTATTTTTCAAGGGAATCCGCCAGATCCTCATAATCCTCTGTGGAAATGGAATAGATGGAGGAAAATACCACAGGCTTGGCCTCTCTAAACCCAGGCAATGGGACAGAACAGGGATTATCATGCAGGGTGACGGTATCGCCGCACCTGGCATCCCTTACCTCCTTTATCCCAGCTATGATATACCCCACCTCGCCCGCAGAAAGGCAATCGGCCTTTTCACGGTTGAGCAAAAAATGCCCTACCTCCTCAACCTTGTGATCTGCATTCGTGGACATAAAACGGATAATATCGCCTATCCTTACCTGCCCGTCAAACAGCCTGCAATGTACAACAACTCCTCTAAAAGAGTCATACTGGGCATCGAACACAAGGGCTGAAAGCGGCTTTGAATTATCGCCCTTGGGAGGGGGAATCCGCATGACTATGGCCTCCAGTATCTCGCGGATACCTACGCCCTCCTTTGCCGAGCACTTCAGGGCCAAATCCGGATTGAGCCCTAGATCCTCGTCTATCTCTTCCAGCACCTTTTCCACATCCGCAGAGGGGAGGTCGATCTTATTGATCACGGGTATTATCTCAAGGTTCAGTTCAAGGGCAAGGTAAAGATTCGCAAGTGTCTGCGCCTCCACCCCCTGCGCGGCGTCAATGACCAGCAAGACCCCTTCACATGCAGCAAGAGACCTCGAGACCTCATACGAAAAATCCACATGTCCTGGGGTATCGATTAGATTGAGGCAATACTCCTTGCCATCCATCGCCTTATAAGGGAGGCTGATAGCCTGGCTCTTTATGGTGATCCCCCGCTCCCTTTCGATATCCATGCTGTCGAGAACCTGATCCCTGAAATCCCGCTCAGGAATCACTCCTGTATACTGGATCAATCTGTCTGCCAGTGTGGACTTTCCATGATCTATATGGGCGATGATGCTAAAGTTTCGTATTGATTGCATAGTAATATTATAAGGTTAATCCGTGCTTTGGTAAAGGCGGAAAAAAGCATCTATTCTATACCTGCAAAAGCCGGCTCATAAATATTATGCGCAGGCTATAATTTTTAACCTTGATGGTCTCGTAAAAAGTATTTTTAATGTTTAAAAATCACCGATATATTAATAAAATATACAATAAATTTATAACATCGTA
>JAFGSM010000008.1 GCA_016934595.1 bacterium
GGTCACAGATCATATCTCCACCAACACAGCCATTGAGACTATGAAGCTTGGGGCTTATGACTATATAACTGAACCTTTTGATATTCCCAAAATACTGGATATTATAAAAACCGCAATCTCCTCCTCCAAGGTGACAAGCAAGTCCGTGGCCATTAATCCTGCTGTGATGTCTGATGATATCTATGATACGGATACGATCATAGGCAACAGCCGTGAGATGCTCGAAATATACAAAATGATCGGACAGGTAGCCCAAAGCGATGCGCCTGTATTGATTCAGGGGGAAAGCGGCACTGGAAAGGAACTGATAGCAAGGGCTATATATAACCATAGTCTCAGAAAAGATAGACCCTTTCTTGCGGTCAATTGCGCAGCTATTCCAGAACAACTACTGGAAAGCGAACTTTTTGGACACGAAAAAGGCTCTTTTACAGGGGCGATAAATAAAAAGATAGGCAAATTTGAGCAGTGTAATAGAGGCACTATATTCCTTGATGAGATAGGGGATATGTCCCTTTCGGCCCAAAGCAAGGTCTTGCGCGTTTTACAGGAACAGGTATTCGAGAGGGTCGGCGGCCAGGAAAGCATCAGGGTTGATGTAAGGGTCATTGCCGCCACAAACAAAAGCCTTGTGCAGGCGGTTAAAGAAGGATCGTTCAGGGTAGACCTTTTTTACAGGCTGAAGGTGATCTCTTTCTATATCCCATCCCTTAGAGAGCGCCCGGAGGACATCCCCCTGCTTGCAGACTATTTCCTGCTGAAATACCGACACAAATTGAGAAAACAGATAAACGGGATATCCCATCAGGCAATAATGATTCTAAACCATTATCATTGGCCAGGAAATATCAGGGAATTGGAAAACGTTATCCAATCAGCCATCGTGCTTTGCAAAGGGGATGTAATACTCCCTGAACATCTTCCCATCGATGACATGGCCCAGTCCTCAAAAGAAAGAGTAAATGACCATGCATGCGAGACGGACGACTTTGCGGCCATGTTTGAGGAGATAATCAATCCTTTTGTAGATCAGATAGCCAAATCTAATAAAGAACACTGGGCTTCGGAACTTACAGAAGGGATGGAAAAGGCGCTTCTTAAATTGACCCTTCAAAGGGTAAACAACAATCAGGTCAAGGCATCCAAACTCTTGGGCATAAGCCGCAACACCTTGCGAAGCAAAATAGAGAAATTTGGACTTTAGTTCTGTGATAATTGCACATTAGCAAAGTGCAAACCAAAGCCTGAGGCTTTCCATCAATTTTTCATCTTTAAGACTTAAAGGCTGCTGCTCATCCAATATGTATTTGAAAAGTCTCTTTCTTCCTATATGATCCATTTCTAAAAAACGCACACCGACCTGGCATCCTTCTGCATTTTTAAGCCTTTCCATTCTGACTACCTCGCCGTATGCAGTGGTATCCAGATAAGGGAAGATTGGCACCTCAATCAGTATTTCTATATTCTGTCCCAACTCGAGAGGATATCTGGAAAAAAACCTGACCCCTCCCCCACTCACATCCTTTCCCTCAGCGCTTATGAATAATCCATCGTTGCCAGTTGGTCGAAATTCGATACGGATCGGTTTTTTTAGCCTGACATACCGTCTTTTGTCAATAGATCGAAGCGTATCACTAGGGTTAATCACAAGCATTGTATCTTCTTTTTGGATGCATTTGCTGATTTTAGAACTCAGGCAATAAATGGACATCCCCTTTTCCCACAGGATATCAACCCTTCGCCCTTCAAGATACTTGCTGTCAATAACCGGGATATGGATATATATTCCATCTTCTTCTATATTGCTTACTTCTCCGTTTGGAATTTCCATACGGCCCTTTGGATGAAGCTCCTCTAACCTCAAACATACTTGGCTTCCGATAACAAGCCTGCTATTAATCGATCCGGTCACTATGCATCTCCTTTTAGTATTTGAAATTTTTGCCTGCCTACTTACTATCGGACATTTCATAAGATTTCTTGGGTATATGTTACAGTCATAGTCAAAGGGGAAAATAGTATTTTGGGGAACTTACATTTTAGCTCTTTGAAAATTCATGCGGCCACTCTTAATTTTTATGTCCTAAAAGTGTTATAATATTATATAATTATAAACCTGGCTGATCTTCCAATCTTAACGGAGGGGATAAATTCAATTAAATAAAAGAGTTGAGTTTATAAAAACACGATATATCTCATTTAAGGCGTTAAAAGACCCTTAATTCCGTGGTTTCAATTTTAATAATTTTTAATTCTAATAAAGGAGGAGTCATCAATGTTCATTAAGAAAAGGCTTTTTCAATGGGAAATAACTTTCATCATCATAATTTTTGCCGCCATATTATTATTGATAGGCGTGAATTCCGCCACAGCACAGTATTGGCAGGCATTGCCGCCATATAACCTGCTTTGGCCACTCTGGTCTCCAGCGCTTTCGCCACCCGATCCTGTCACTGGCGTCCCAACACCCCTTGTAAGCGCTCTTACTATCGGGACAATACTGCCTGCTCAGCCGGCATTATTGTGGGATCCCAGTTATACATTGCCGTATTTGCTTTACAATATCCCAAGGGCCTATGGCGGCGGAATGACCTACTTTGATCCATATTTCGGCCTCAATCCCTGGCCTCCGTCCTATTTGCTCGATCCGGTTACCGGCAGCCCTGATCCAATTACATTGCCATCGGGTTTTGCAGCGCTATCTCCTACTTCATTGCTGGACACTTCGGTATATTATGCAAACCTTTTATATATCTCCCAATATCCCTACCTGGGATTAGGAGTGCTAAACCCCATAACAAGTCTATTGACACCAGGAGAGATCTGGGGCTTAACGCCCCTTATTTAAGGACAGCTTAACGACGACCTATTTGCAAAAGATGATATCTTTATGTTAATGATGTTAATGCAATTTTTAGGAGGTTTTAAAATGCTAAAAAATAAAACGAAATTAAAACGGGGGATCATAGTATCCCTGTTAACATTTATGACTTTATTATTATTTATCTGTTCTAATTCAGTGATGGCGCAGAACTGGCAGGCATTGCCACCATACAACCTGTTATGGCCGCTCTGGTCTCCGGCCCTGTCACCTCCAAACCCTGCTACAGGCGTGCCTACCCCTCTTCTTAGCTCCGTGACGAAAAATACGTTTCTGCCTATAATGCCTGTCCTGTTGTGGGATCCCCTCTTGAGGGACTTCCCTTATATACTTTACAATATTCCACAACCCTTTGGCGGAGGAATGGTCTTTTTTGACCAATACTATGGACTAAATCCCTGGCCGCCTTCCTATCTTATCGACTCTACAACAGGTTTGCCATCACCTATCACACTGCCTGCAGGTTTTGCAGCATTATCACCTACAGCGCTTGACCCTTTTAAAGATTTTGTTGCTATTGCAAACCTTTACTTTCTGGCAGAGTATCCGCCAGGGATATTTGCGAATTCTGTCAGCAACCTTTTGACAAGCGCAGAGATATGGGGGCTGCCCCCATTGTAAAAAATAATATATTATATAGACTAATATATTATTTTTATTTTATTGTTGATCAACTGCTAAATATCTACTCAATAAGTAAAGGAGTATTAAAAAATGTTTAGAAAAGAAAGAGTTTTGGGATATTTTTTGATATGTATTCTTATTGTTTCAGCCATATTTTTGATAAGCGCCACATCGAGCGATGCTGTGCCATTATCTTTCCTTCTCGGAACACCATTCCCTACCGGAGCCTCAACTACGACACCCAATTGGCAGGCACTTCCGCCTTATAACCTTCTTTGGCCACTCTGGTCTCCAGTGCTTTCACCTACAGATCCTGTAACAGGATTACCTTCCCCGCTTGTATCCACTTTAAACAACAATACCATATTGCCTGTACAGCCTGCCCTGTTTTGGGATCCTGCGCGGCAATACCCGTTTTTTCTTTACAATATACCACTAATCTGGGGCGGAGGACTGACTTATTTTGATGCATTTTATGGACTAAATCCCTGGCCGCCATCTTATCTGACCGATCCTATAACAGGATTGCCGTCTCCGATAAGTCTAACATCAGGTTTCGCAACATTATCGCCTACGGCAATATTACCCGAATTCGTTTTTACTGGAAACCTTCTATACAGTGAACAATATGGGATCCCAATAACAGATTTGTTGACAGCAGGTGATATATGGGGAGTGTTGCCTCTATCGGGTCTTCTGCCTATTTAATAGCCCGGCAATAACCAGATATCTTTGTAGAAGGTTTTTCAAATCCTAACCTGAACCATATTTGACGGCCTCGTAAAAAGTCGATTTTAACTTGTTATGTCATTCCGTGCTTTACACGGAAACCAGTTTTTTCAAGTAGTTCTGGACTCCGGCTTCCGCCGGAATTACAGTTTTGACGACTTTTTACGAGGTCATCATATTTTTATTCAAGCGGTTCCGGAACAGGTCATTATTTTTGGTACGAAAATAGATTCTATTTTCATGATTGCGCCGCTAAAAAGCGGCATGGGCGTTTACCATAAAAATACATTGTCATTCACTGGGGTGGCCGATTAAAATCTGGCCATTATCGTTTAATACATGTATAAAACAAATGATCAAAGATTCAAGATAGGGATGATCAGCCTTGGATGCTCAAAAAACCTGGTGGATTCTGAGGTAATGCTTGGCCTTTTAAAGGATGATGGACATACTATTACACCAAATCCTGATGAGGCGGAAGTCATTATTGTAAATACATGCAGTTTTATCGAGTCTGCCAAAAGGGAAAGCATCGATACTATACTGGAGATGGCCATTATGAAGAAAAAAGGCCGGTGTGTCTTTCTTGTTGTAACAGGGTGCATGGCTGAGGAATATAGGCGAAGATTGCCCGGTTTGATACCTGAGATCGATGCCTTGGCAGGGACGGGGGAATTCAAAAGGATCGCTCAAATCATTCGCGAACTGAATCAAGCCCCTTGCCAACGCATATCACATTTTTCAGACCCGGCCAATTTTCTTTATGACCACTCATATACCAGGCTAAGAACAACCTGGCCCCACCTTGCTTATATAAAGATCGCCGAAGGTTGCGATAACTGCTGTTCATACTGTCTTATACCAAAATTGCGGGGCAAATATCGCAGCAGGCAGGCGGAATCTATTCAAAAAGAAGCAGAATCATTGATAGCAGAAGGTGTCAAGGAGATTTGCCTTATAGCGCAGGACACAACAGGATTTGGCAAGGATAGCGGCAACGGATTTAAAATCTCCGATCTTCTTGATAGATTAGGCAGAATAAAAGGATCGCCCTGGATCCGCCTGCTGTATGCCTATCCCTTTACCGTCGACAGGGATCTTATATATGCAATCGCCCAGAATGATAATATACTTCCTTATCTTGATATCCCTCTCCAGCACACAGCTCCCAGAGTTCTAAAGGCCATGAACAGACCCCATGACATGGAAAGGATCGAAGATATCATCCGCTTTGCAAGATCCGCTATTCCAGATATAGTTATCCGTACGACTTTCATGGTAGGGTTTCCAGGAGAAACCGAGTCTGAATTTGAATCGATGCTGAGATTCATCGAAAAAGTGCGCTTCGATTGCCTTGGGGCTTTTATGTATTCAAGAGAAAAAGGGACACCAGCTTACAATATGCCAGGACAGATACCAAAACGCATAAAGCAAAAGAGATATAACAAGGTTATGCAGATGCAGGCAGGGATATCAAAGGGAAAAAATCTGTCACTGATAGGCAGGGTCATGGAGGTAATATGCGACTATCCTGATAATGATCGAAAGGGGGGCATGATAGGAAGGACAAAGGGGCAGGCCCCTGAGATAGACGGGGCCACATATATCACCGGAAAAGACATCAAACCTGGTGATATATGCAAGGTAAAGATAACAAACGCAGATGTATATGACATAGAAGGGGTCAGGGTCTGACCGGAAGTTTTGCTTCCTTAAAAGAATTAGTTGAACAAATACAGGATTAGTTCAACAAATGGTTTAATCTGAGCTTGTTTTTATTATATAATTTATAATGTTAGACTTATAATTATAGCCTTACGCTTACACCCTTTTCCATGAGGTATTGCTTAGCCTCGAAGATGGTGTAAGTCTTATAATGAAATATGGATGCAGCAAGGGCGGCGTCTGCTTTCCCTTTTGTAAATGCCTGATATAAATGATCCAGGCTGCCTGCCCCGCCAGAAGCTATTACAGGGATATTAACCGCCTCTGAGACCTGTCTTGTAAGTTCAAGGTCGTATCCATCCTTTGTGCCATCGCAATCCATACTTGTCAAAAGTATTTCCCCTGCACCGAGCCTTTGCGCCTCGTTCGCCCAATATATTGCATCGATACCTGTTTTTGTTCTTCCACCATGGCTATAGACCTCCCATGCAGCAGGTAATGAATCTGGCTTTCTTTTTGCGTCTATGGCAACAACAATACATTGGCTTCCAAACGATTTTGCGCCTTCGGTGATAAGGGAAGGGTTATTTATTGCCGCTGTATTGATGGCGATCTTATCGGCGCCTGCATGAAGTATTGCCCTGATATCCTCCAAGCTCCTTAGCCCCCCTCCGACTGTAAAAGGTATAAAAAGCACCTGTGCCGTTTTTTTCACCACATCTACAAGGATTTCCCTCTCCTCAAAAGATGCGGTGATATCAAGAAACGTCACCTCATCAGCGCCTTCCTTGTTATAAGCCTGAGCAGCCTCTACAGGGTCGCCTGCATCCTTTAGTTCAACAAAACGCACACCCTTTACAACCCTTCCTGCTCTTATATCCAAACAGGGTATAATCCTTTTTGCCAGCATCTCTATTATCCCCCAATTATCCCCTGCCCTGGCTTTTTGGGCACTCCTTGTTCTGCCATTTTGATATGGCCTCATCGAGACATATAGCCCCTGTATAAAGCGCCCTGCCTACTATAACCCCTTCAAGTCCTTTTTCCTCCAAACGGGCGAGACATTCAAGATCATACATCTTTGAAATCCCGCCTGATGCGATGACAGGGATATCTATCTTGTCCAAAAGCTGGGAAACTGCCCATATATTAGGGCCTCTTAAGGTTCCGTCCCTCTTTATATCCGTATATATAATAGCCCTTACTCCTGTGCCGGCCCATTGCATACAAAATTTATCCGCCGCGATTCTTGTCGTGTCTTTCCAACCCTTGATCGCCACCATTCCATCCCTTGCATCCACACCTATTACAATCCTGCCAGGATATCTTTGACAGAGATCCTTCACCAATTCCGGCTGGATATATGCTATGGTGCCCAGCACCACCCGATCCACCCCGCCTGCCAGAATCTGATTGATTATTTCAGGATTTCTCAGACCTCCTCCAAGCTCAACAGGCATATCAAGCCTTTTTGCCATATGGAGAATAGTAAGAATATTTTGTGGATTTCCCTTAAATGCCCCATCCAAATCCACAAGGTGCAATAATTTTGCACCCATAGACTGCCATTTAAACGCTACATTGAGAGGGTCCGTTGAAAACACCGTCTTTTCCTCTTCCTTGCCCTGATAAAGCCTGACACATTCCCCCTGAATCAAATCTATAGCCGGAATTATAAGCATCTATTTTTCTCCTTAGTTAGATGTCATCCTTGCAAAATTGTCTAATATCCTGAGTCCGGCCAAAGAACTCTTTTCCGGGTGAAATTGTGTGGCCATCAGATTGTCCTTTTGCACCACAGAAGGGAACTCGATCCCATACCCCGTCTTTCCTGCAATAATCCCTTCATCATTGGCATCTGCATAAAAGGAATGTACAAAATAAAAGTATTCCCCATCCTTTATCCCTTCGAGCAAAGGAATCTGCCTTGTGATGCGCAATATATTCCAACCCATATGCGGGATCTTAAGCGGTCCGGTAAATGCCCTTACCTTGCCTTCGAACACTCCAATACCTTTATGAAGGCCAAATTCCTCGCTTTCTGAAAAAAGAAGCTGAAGACCGAGGCATATACCCAAAACCGGTTTGCCGCAAGATATGGCCTCACGGATAATCTTAACCAGATCCAATCCGGCAAGTCTGTCCATACAATCCTTAAATGCGCCTACCCCAGGGATCACCAGCGCATCTGCATCCAGGATAATATTTTTATCCGGTGTGATCACGGCATCATGCCCCAAATGGATAAACCCGTTCAATATGCTTCTCAGGTTTCCCAGGCCGAAATCAAGTATCGCTATCATGTCGATAATATAACCTTTGACGGGAATCTCGTTATAGAATGCCCTTGGTTGACAATACGCCTTCAATCCCAGGATCAATGGCACATGCCTGTTTCAAAGACCTGCCTGCCGCCTTAAACAATGCCTCTATGATATGATGCAGGTTTTTGCCATATAAGAGATTTAAATGGATTGTAATTTGACTGTTGGCAGCAAAAGCCCTGAAAAATTCCTCTGTTATGGAAAGGTCAAACCCACCTACATAGTATCTTTCTTTAGAAGGACAATTAAATACAAGGACAGCCCTTGAACAAATGTCCACGGCGACACTGGCCAATGTCTCATCCATAGGAACCGTAGCCATCCCGTATCTTACAATCCCCTTTTTTTCACCCAAGGCGGTTCTCAGGCCCTGACCAAATATGATACCTACATCCTCAACAGTATGATGAAAATCGATTTCAATATCTCCCTTTGCCATAAGCTCAATGTCAAAAAAACTATGCCTGCTGAATAAAGACAACATATGGTCAAAAAAAGGGATGCCTGTATCAATCTTATATACACCCTTGCCATCAAGATCTATTTGTAAAGTTATATCTGTCTCTGATGTCTTTCTTTGAACTTTTGCTGTTCTAGGCATTCTCCTTCACCTTTCCTGATAATAATTTTTCCAGCCCGTATAATACCTTTTCAAGCATATGGATAAAGATTTTGCATTCATCTTCAGTCCCGACTGTCACCCTTAAAAACCCCGGCCATTTGCCGTCAGGAGGAAACACCTTGATCAAAACACCTTCAGACAACAACTCTTTATAAATGGCTTCAACACAAAATTCACTTGTAAAAAGGATGAAATTGGCCTGACTGGGAAAGATCTTTATTCCCTTAATTCTCTGCATCTTTTCAGCCAGCCAAACCCGGTTTTTCTTTATGGTTTGGTTCATATCAAGGATAATATCCTTGTGATTTAGAACTGCCAGAGCGAGGAATTGTGAGATTGCATTCAGGTTATACGGGAGTCTTACTTTTGATATAGCCGAGATTACATAATCATTGGCAAGCAGTATCCCCACCCTCAAACCTGCCATTCCTATCTTTGAAAGGGTTCGCAGAATAACCAGATTTTTAAACTCTGGCAGTATATCAAGAAATCCAATCCCTTCATCAAAATCGTGGTATGCCTCATCAATGCACACAAGACCATTTGTATGTTTTATAACAGAAAGGATTCTTTCTCTGTCAAAGCAGTTGCCAGTTGGATTGTTTGGAGAGGCTATGAAAACAATCTTCTGCCTTACATCTGACAATTCCTCCAGGAATTCCTTATTAGAAGGGAGCTCAAATCCATCTTCCAGTGTAATGCTGCGGAACTCCTGACCCATGGCAATGGATATGATTCTATACATTGCAAAACCAGGATGTGGAGCGTACACCGGCCGGTTAAACCCACCAAATGCCATAAGTATATATTGAATCAACTCATCAGAGCCATTTCCGAGGACTATTTTTTCTACAGGCCATCTCATATAGTCTGACAATACTGATCTTATTTTTCCTGCACTTGGATCAGGATACCGGTTCAGGTCTATTTTCCTGAGCCCATCAAGCACATCAGGCCACTTTGTCCAATCAATGGAAAAAGGGCTCTCGTTTGCATCAAGCTTTATAGCACATGGATGATCCTCTATCTTATATGGTGCAAGCCCACCGACCCCATCTCTCAATAAAAATCTTTTTTTTATTACCATACCAATGATCTCTGACTAAATCTGTTTCCAGGTTATGTTTTGCGCAGCCGTAATCTGAACGTTCGATTTTCTTATATCACATAATTAAATAAAACCAAAATTAAAGAAGTTCAAACATTACAATCAAATTACTCTAATATGATTTATAAGATATGTCAAGGAGATAGCAGGTTCGTGTCAAGACAAAATATAAATACCTTATAGATAGCAGATTAGCAAGGATCGCAGATTAGCCTTGACATTAGCAGCTGATTCGCTTGACATCGCTTGACTAAATTGTTGTTATTTTGTATATTTTTAAATAGGAAAGTTTTTGGCTAAAAAACTTATGCTTGTCCATTACCTTCCGAGAAATAAACCTGTAACATAGAGATCTA
This sequence comes from bacterium, assembly GCA_016934595.1. GTDB lineage: Bacteria > SZUA-182 > SZUA-182 > DTGQ01 > JAFGSM01 > JAFGSM01. The sequence goes on from JAFGSM010000008.1 coordinate 10,310, forward strand.
AAAGGGGGGCCAGACATGAATAAAAGCATGAATTATTTTAAAAAAGAAAAAGAAATAGAAAGAAGAGAAAAACCAAGATTTAAGGTTAAAGCAAATTGTTGCTTCCAGCCTCTTGATCAGGCCGTGTATTTTGACGAGTCTGATATATACAAAATTGAAAACATCGGTACCGGAGGGCTGGCACTATTATGTAACAAGACATTTGATACTAATAGCCGTCATTTTATCACAATAGCTATTCAATCATCGTCCACTAAAGAACCTATCAACGCCCTTGGGAAAATTATGTGGATTAGCAGGTGTCAATACACCCCTCATCATTACAGAATAGGCGTTAAATTCGTCAAGATGCTCGAGGATGATCTTATAAGCCTGACACGGCATTTTGAACCAGGCTTTTCCACGAGCATGGAACAGGAACTCCAGATAAACTAGTGTATTGTCACGCCCAAAATGCCCTATTTACTATTTTAACCCCGCCACCGCACTGCAAGACAAGGAATTTGGGCGCTACGAGTTTCAGCTTTAATATTACGCCGGAATGTCTTGTTAAAACTTATGGAATCGCCCACCAGGGCTGAATATCCAACAGGAAACTGACTATACAGTAGCCGCCTCTGATATCATACGCTATTATTTCAATAAAATATCTGCCCGGATAATGTGTAGTAAATGTATATACAGCGCCGCTGACGTACCTGCCATATCTGTCGCTTTCTCCGACCGTCTGACCTATCGAGCTGCTGGTTGAGCCCAGACATTTATCCAACATTTCGTCTGTCATCCTGGTAATGCTTCCAATATTGCAGGAATAATAAACCGTATCACCATCGGGGTCAAAAAATTCTATAGGTATAGTAAACATCTCACCTGCTTTTGCTGCCTGCGGGCTGTCTATATCCTCGCAAAGCAAAGGAGGATGATTGAGCCATGTCCCCATGTTTACCACAGCCAGTCTAAATTCCGTTATAGCGGAAAACCCCCTTTGATCCTCTGCTATGACCACTATATTATGTATACCCTCGAACACAGGGCTGAATTCAATCCTGGGTTTAAACGGCTCAGGGATCAGCGGTTTTTGCCAGGGGCCATAATTATAGTTGGTTTGTCCATCTATAAAAGCTGTGTATTTAATATTCCCTGCATGAAGGGATTCTTCTCCAAATGTTATGCCAGGGTCATCTTCTATATCCTGGTCATAACATATAAACTCCTTCTTGAAAACACCTCCATTTTCGCCTAGGATATATACATCGTCCTCTATCTCTTCAAGATAGGGCGGGTGATTGACTACTGGATAATTCACAACGGACAACGAGAAAGTCTCCATATCAGAAAGCCCGCCAGGAGCTGTAACCATGATAGTTATAATAAGATCTTCAAAGGTCTGTGGGGTAAATTCCAACATAACCCTGTCTCCCAAACAATTAGGGTCATTTATATTACATTTTACGTAATTATTTGGATCTATTGGATTACTAGTCTTAGATTCCCATTTAATCCTTGAGATCATATTGGAGGTCTGTATTCCCTGATATCCGTATCCGCCTATTGTGGCGGCAAAATCATAGAAATCCGTGCTCGATTTATCACGAGCGCCTGCCATAATAATATATTTAAATGGAACGAAGATTTGAGCATATTGCGGACCTATGCATTGAAGTTTCGGTGGAACCCCGATCATCTCTCCCAGTGAATCATGAAAGGCAATATTATCTACCCTGAGATTAAAGCCTATCAAAGTAATGGCTGCTATCATCGAATTTTCAGGCAACCGGCCCTTTGCCTCGCCAAACCCATCCTTTTCCTTTTCAAAATCGATGCCCTTCCATTTGCTGCCTATCTTTATGATATCCTCATTCAAATCCCTTACTAACCAATGCCATGTGCCATCCTGATATTGCCTGCCTATATTGTAAACGACGCTTAAAGGATCTTTAGGGTTTCCTGGGTCTCCACCAGCGCTAAGGCCTGTGCCATATTCAGTCTGCACACCGACCTCCGGACCACTTTCTATATCGCCTGTCGGTCTATAGACCAGCTTTAGATGCCTTCCCTTTCTTGTCACTACCTGGATCTGGACCTCAAAGATATCAAATTGTTCAATGCCGAATGCGCCGGCTATATTCATGGATATCACAGGTTTATCATTTATCGGGCTTCCGTCATTATACCTTACCCATTGATTCCATGTGCGGAAACGGTAAAATTGGTTGAAGGGTGTGGCAAATGACTCAATTGACATAACCCTGCTTTGTAATTGAAAATCTACTAAAGTGTTAATCCAGCCGTAACCTGCAAATAGTCCAAAAACCGGATAAGACGGACACGATGTCAGCCATCCATGATTCTGAGGCGAATCCCAGTATTCAAAGTCCTGCCATGTAAAAGTTTCGGCAGATAAACGAGATTCAAAGAAAAAAAGAAATAAAAAAATAAAGACCGGAATTAATAATTTAAGGCATTTTTTGGTTTTCTTTCCCCAGACCATCTCTCTCCTCCCCTGCTTAACCTTAAAGGCAAAACTTTTTATTCTTAAACCTTATATTCAGAAATTTGGAAACTCGATAATTGGTATAGATTTATGGGCTCTCTATCGCATTTCAGACTATCTGTGAAATCGAATATTATTTACTGATTCAAAATGAGTTTCCAAATTTCTGATATTACGTATATTATTATTTATAATACCATCAAAACATATATAAGCAAAAAATATGCCAGCCTGCCTTTATTTATTAGGGACAAAACTCTTTGAAACATACATATCTACGATATAACCCTCACCCTGCTTTATTGAAAAATTAGCGCCTCCTGGTCTTCCCCATATCCATTGGGTTGAAGACCATTTTCCTGATGTATTACTAAATGATTTTATGCTGGCCACATCTTCTTTCATCCCAATAGCGGATAACAACTCGAAAGACCGCTTTATAGGGCTTGAATAGGACGAAGGATAAGCTATAAGGTTTCTCCCCGCAGCCAACTGATAGGATTCCGGAGGTTGCACCTTGTAAGGAGGGAAAAAGAAAGGGCCCGCCTTATAATCCATATAAATCAAATATCCCATGCCGGTGGATATTTGTATATTGGATCCCAAAGGCGAACCTGGATTGGAAGGATTTGACCTGGTCACATGCCACTGGCCTGTGCCTGTATCTTTCCATCTAAAATCATCCATGCTCAGGCCAAGCACTGCGCAAAATTCATAGGAATAATCATATTTTTTCACAGAAGTGCCGGGGTATCCAAACAGATTAAGCCCCGGCCCGAATGTATATTTATAAGAAGAAAGCCCGATATTTATCCCTGTCACGCCTTCGCCAGGATATAGAAAAAACTTCTCAGCGACCTCTTCTATTTCACCTTGTAACTGTGTCCCTTCTTCGAAGACATCTCCATCCAGAATGGTTATATCTTTGTAAACCTCTCTCTGCAAACTTATTGCAGTATAGCCGGATGTATCATCTGTGAATACGATATATTCACCCGGTTCTAAATCCTGGAAATGGAATACTCCATCAGCGCCTGTAAAGACATAATTGAAATCAAATTCTTGCCGGTCAATAATGTTAACGCCGGCAACCTTTATGTTATTCAGTGGCATGGCCGGATTTTCTTCTAAAAATACCTTTCCTGAAATAGTGCCATTACCTGAACCCTGAACCACTTGCAGACAAAAATAGACATTATATTCGGCAGGGGCGTTCGCAGCCAGGGTAATGTATTGGAAATCACTGGGGAAATATGCGAAGCTCGTATCTATAGCCCTGATCCTGTATGAGCCTGGGGGCATCTTCTTAGAACGGGGAAAATAATATCGTCCGGCGCTGTCTGTGTATTCAACATAAGATTCCCATGGGAAATCGGGCGTGATCTCAATCCTTATCCCTTCAAGCGCATTGGCGGAACTGTATTGATTGGATCCGCACAGGCCAGGATTTCCCTTGATAGCCCATCCCCTTACCGCCGGGGCAATGTCCAATCGCGAGATCGTCCTGCTTATGGTTTTTGTCTGTCCAGCAGAAATCGGTATCTGTGTTGCCTGGGAAGGCAAATAAATATCATCAAGGGTCTCGTGATAATATTCCTGAAGGTATATTTTATAATTGGGATCCTGAAAAAAGAAATCATCTATCTTCAAGATATATGAACCAGAGGGAAGTCCTGTAATATCAAAGGAATCTGGCAATCTAACAACTTTCTTATTCGGGTCTAAATATGTTTCAACTCTGGAAATCACATACCTGCTGTATCCCGAGATCTGGTCTATGGCAGTTACCCTTATGCCATCTATATAATCGTTCATCACATTTCCTTTAATAGTTGCGCCTTTTTGAAGATGAAAATCTATGTTCGCAAAATTGTCCTGATATCCAAGCCTCACCGTGAAAACATAAGCCTGACTCCGTGTATATTCATTCTGATAGTAAATATCGTGATAATAGGGATAGTATTGCGAAAAGTTATCAGTCACCTTTACCGTATATTCACCTGGCGGAAGCGACATGGTGTAATGATTGTTATCAATATCTGGGAAATCCGATAAAGATATCGTTGTATTATCCTTATATTTAATAAATCCTTCAATGATCACATTATAATCATAGCCGCTTTGAATCCCATCAACATTTCCTTGAATTCTTCCCCAGGGGGTTAGATAAAAATTGATGCCTGTTTTTGTCACTCCAGAACTGACAGTCACGTTTGGCGTTGTGCCTTCGGGAACAAAATAATAACCGCAATCCTTGCTGGAGCATTCATAATACTCCCCCACATAATCCACAGATCCTAATGCCTTGACGAAATAATTACCGGGAGCAAGGGGGCTGATAGTGTAATTGCCTGTGGAATTTGTTGTAGCCGTGCCTTTTTTTACATGATTGATGTCATATGCCTCCACCTGGATGCCAGATATCCCTGTAGTGGTGCTTGAATATTTGAAAACCCTGCCTGAGATACCTCCGTCTGCCGCATTAACTATGCTTGGGAAGCCAATTATGGCAAATGTAATAATTGCCAGAAATACAGAACCAAAAAATAATGCCCAAAATGATGAAGATAATAAGATCCTTTCTTGTGAATCCATTTCCATTTGGTATAAATACATCTGTAACTCCTTTAATTAGCGCCTTTCATGATGAGTATGGAAAAACTCGCTCAAAACCCACATGAAAAAACAAATATCCTATGCTATTAAATCAATTGTAGCTGATCAATATGTTATGAGAAACTAGGCCTCTAAATGGCAATGAGTTACTATTTCCTCAGGATATTGAGCAGTTACAATCAATTGCTTTATTGTCCAGAAAAATATATTAAATCAATAGGCATGTCTATAAAACCAAATCTATGATAAGCAAAACCCATGCCATATAAATTATTTTTGTATATATATTTTATGTATATAATAGATATATTTTATTCAAAATATAGAAAAAAATTCTGCCTCTTTAAAGTTTAATTCTTAACTGCATATTATGCATTTGTCTAACACAAATCAGTAAAAAATTTCACATTGTCCATGTATAATTCCAAAGTCAAATGTAAATCCCTATGCAATTAAACAATAGACGGTATATAAGTCAGATACATTATACCTTGGAGTTAACAATCCTTTTCTTAAATCTTATTGCATGATATCCTCCACCATCTTCATGACCATTTTTGCTATAGCTACACAGGCAGTCAATCCTGGTGATTCTATCCCTATTAAATCTATCAAGCCGTTCAATCCACGATCTGATTCATCCTTGATTATGAAATCCCTGAAAGAATCGCCTGGCCCTTGTATCTTAGGCCTGATCCCAGACATGTCCGGAACCATAGCATCCCTTTCCAGATTAGGAATTATCTTTATGGCTGCATCATAGAATTGGCCTGCCTTTTCCGGATCAACCTTGTAATCAATTTTGTCAATATATTTATGATCAGGCCCGAATCTCAAACGCGACCCCATATCCAATGTGGCGTGAACCCCCAGACCGACACAGGTCTCGGGAGGCAAAGGATAAATCAGCATCGAAACGGGGGATGCCTTCGCATAACAAAAATAATCCCCCTTGCACAAATGAAGCCTGTATTTCAGCCTGACTATATCAAGTCCGGCAAGTGAGGAAATCTTGTCGGAATATAACCCCGCGCTGTTAATAACTATCCGCGACTGATAATGATATTGATCCTCTTTTAATCCAACAACAAATGCCGGGTTTTCTTTCGCCAGCAAATCAACCTCGCTATTATAAACGATCTCGGCTCCGGCAGATTTTGCAACATTGACAAAATATCCCATCAAGGAATGTGAATCAACAATCCCTGTCTTCGGCGAATAAATCCCTGCAATGGCATTTGTATTTGGCTCAAGCTTTTGTATCTCTTTTTTATCAAGCAATCTTAATTCGGACAAACCGTTTGATCTGGCTTTTTCAAACAACATCTCCAGATGTTCCAATTCAGAATCTTCAGTAGCTATAATCAGTTTCCCAATACGTCTATGCGGTATGGATGCCTTTTCACATATCTCGTACAGATAATTAAGGCCTTCGATGCATAGTTTAGATTTTAAGGAATCGACTGGGTAGTATATGCCTGCATGGATTACTTCGCTGTTGCGGCTGCTTGTCTCCTGGCCGAAGCTGTCATTTTTTTCAACAATAACAATATCCGTATATTTTCGGGATAACTCAGCGGCTATTGCCAATCCCACCACACCTGCGCCTATTATAGTAATTCCGATCTTATCCATATCAATATTGCCCGGTCAATCCCTATTTCCTGGCCCGAGCGA
>JAFGSM010000088.1 GCA_016934595.1 bacterium
AGCCAGGGATTCTCTCTGGGGGGCTGATAAAAATGTCCATGTATACATAAAAATCTTTTCATAGATTATTCAATATGCCGGAAAAAGTTATCCAATATGCCGGATTTAAGTAAAATTATTAAACCATCATGGCCAATCATACATTGGCCGCATGCATGAATAAAAATATATTTTCATAATAAACTACCATGGCCAAATATGTATTGGCCGACCCTGTTAATGAAAATGTATTTTCATGGTAAAAATAATAATACATATTATCTTATCGGCCTAAATTAGTCTAAACCTTTACCTTATGATAGATTTTTTGATAAAATGATCAATATAGTTACCTTAATGACATATTGATGAGGAGGACTTGATGCCGAATCAAAAAGAGCCATTATCTTTGAGCGGCCCTCCAAGGCTGATTGCCTGGGAATTGACACAGGCATGCAACCTTCGGTGCATCCATTGCCGGGCATCAGCCACTGAAGAAAGGCCCGCTGATGAACTTTCTGAGGAGGAGGCCCGCGGATTCGTGGAAACCCTGCCCGGTCTTGGCCGGCCAATACTTATCCTTACGGGAGGCGAGCCCCTCATGCGCAGGGATGTTTTTGACCTTGCCTGCCAGGCAACCGGTTTGGGGCTGAGGGTGGTTTTGGCAACCAACGGCACATTGATAGATTCAGGGATAGCCTCAAAGATCGTATCATCAGGCATAAAGCGGGTCAGCGTAAGCCTGGATGGCCCTGACTCTGCGTCTCATGATAATTTCAGGGGCGTAACTGGCGCTTTTGATAATGCGATAAAAGGGATTGAGGAACTAAAAAAGGCAGGGGTGGAGTTTCAGATTAACACCACAATAACCAAAAGGAATAACCGCATGATTGGGCCCATGTCCAGCCTTGCGCTTCAATTGGGGGCAAAGGCCCTCCATATATTCCTTCTTGTCCCTACAGGCAGGGGAAAGGATCTTTCAGAAGATGCCATTTCAGCGCAGGAATATGAGGATGCACTAAACGAGTTTTACGACCTGTCCAGACGGACAGACCTTGAGATGAAGGCCACATGCGCCCCACATTACTATCGCATCGTACGTCAAAGGAAAAAGGAAGAGCATGGAGATGTCAGCGGCGTGAATGAACACAGACAAGGATTTTCTGCTATGACAAGGGGATGCCTGGGCGGGACGGGTTTTTGTTTCGTATCTTACAGGGGCGATGTTTGCCCTTGCGGATACCTGCCGTTGGTGGCAGGGAATATTCGCAAATCGTCTCTAAAGGATATATGGTACAATGCCTCCCTTTTTAATGACCTTAGAGAACTGAAAAAACTGAAAGGAAAATGCGGAAGGTGTGAATACCGTTTGGTATGCGGCGGATGCAGGGCTAGGGCATACAATCAGTCAGGCGATTATCTGGCTGAGGAACCTCTTTGTATCTATCAACCGGGTGAGAGACATTCCTGAGGCGAATGGCAGAGATTCCTATCAATTCTGTGACTGGCGGCTATTGACATCTTATAGCTTTTCACATTAATTTTCACATTAATTTGAACTGAAAACTCTGCCTGAACCAAATTATGCGCTTACCATGTCTCGATTCCACCTTGAGGAAGCGGCTCGGGGATATTCCGCAGCTTGTCAATCACTTTGTTTACAAGTATGCACGGAAGATCGGCAGGCATAATAAGACGGTTCCGAAGAGTACCATAAAGACCCTTATGCATCAGCGTTGATGATTGCGAAATCCTTCTTTATCATGTATTATTACAGGACGGGATTGATGTTTGCCCTTGCGGATATCTGAAAGTAGGTCGTATTACAGCGGATTTGTATGTTAGATTGATGTCTGTCCAAAGGACGCTGCCTTGATAGCATTGGAATTTCAAAACGTCCTTGTAAAAGAAGAAATTGCTGGATGTCTAATTTAATGCATAAAAAGAGGGAAAAAGGAGGAACTTGTTGCTGGATCATACCTTCCTTTGTTCCGTTCAGAGGCCTGCCAGGTATACGGGCAGTGAAGTCAATTCCTGCATAAAGGATGGGAAAAAGGTTTCTGTCCGTGTGGCGCTTGCCTTCCCTGATGTCTATGAGATAGGCGAATCCAATCTTGCCATAAAGATCCTCTACAATATATTGAATAAAAGGCCTGATGTCTGGGCGGAGCGCGTGTACGCCCCCTGGCCGGATGCCGAAGACCTTTTCAGAAAAAAATCTCTGCCCCTTTTTGGCCTTGAATCCGGCGCACCGCTTTATAAATTCGATTTCCTTGGGATCACGCTTCCATCCGAACTTTGTTATACAAACATCATAACAATCCTTGAATCCGGGGGAATACCTGTCTTTGCATCAGAAAGGGGTCTCGGCCACCCTCTGGTAATAGGCGGCGGGCCCGGGGCCTGCAACCCCGAGCCACTGGCAGGTTTTTTCGACCTTTTTGTCCTGGGTGATGGAGAAGATGTCATACTTGAGATCGTGGATCGCTGGATAGGGATAAAGGGCCGTGTTAAGGAAAGGAAAGACCTGATAGACGCACTGGCACGGATAGATGGCGTCTATGCCCCCAGCCTTTTTATCCCCGAATATTTCGGCGATGGGACAATAAGGGAGATTCGTCCCTCAAATATTGAAATGGGAATGATACGCCGCAGGATGATTTCAGATATGGATATGGCATCCTATCCTGAATCGGAGATAGTCTCAGGCATAAGCGCAATCCATGACCGCATAGCCCTTGAGATTGCCAGGGGATGCGCCAGGGGCTGCCGTTTTTGCCAGGCAGGCATGATTTACAGGCCGCCGAGGGAACGCTCTATAGATAAGATAATGGAACTTTCAAAGGCCCTGGTATGCTCGACAGGGCATGAGGAGGTATCTCTTCTTTCATTGAGTTCAGGGGACTACAGCAGGCTTGAGGAACTGATATGCCTTTTGAGGTCTGTAGAATACGGCACAGGCCCAATGGTTTTCTCTCTCCCATCGTTAAGACCGGATGGATTGCCTGTCGAGGTTCTCAAACAGTTAAGAAAGGGGAGAAAACCCGGTTTTACATTTGCCCCCGAGGCAGGGTCTGAAAGGCTGCGCAGGGTTATAAATAAAGGCATCTCAGAGAAGGATATACTTGATATGACGGAAAAGGTGTTTATGGCAGGCTGGGATATGTTAAAGCTTTATTTCATGATCGGTTTGCCTACAGAGACCGAAGAAGACCTGCTTGAGATCATCGGGCTGGTAAAGCAGATGAGCGGGATAGGGATGCGCATCCTGAAAAAAAGGCCGAGGTTCAACATCACCATCTCCACCTTTGTGCCAAAGCCCCATACCCCTTTTCAATGGGCGCCGCAAGACCCGCAACATATAATAAAGGATAAACAAAACCTTTTGAAGAAGAGCCTGCCGCATGGAATGCGTAATCAGGTTCAACTGAAATTTCACAACCCTGGCCAGGGGCTTATAGAGGCAGTCCTCGCCAGGGGAGACCGCAGGATATCCCATGTCATTAAAAGGGCATGGGATCTGGGAGCGAGGTTCGATCAGTGGGGGGATCGCTTTGATTCTCGCTTCTGGCTTGATGCATTTGATGCGGAAGGCATAGATCCCTCGTTTTACGCAAACAGGGAGCGCCCGTTTGATGAGATATTGCCATGGAAACATCTTGATATGGGGGTGGATGAGGGATTTCTGAAAAAGGAATACAAAAAGGCCATAGGAGAACAGGAGACACCGGATTGCCGGAAAGCCGGCTGCCACGGGTGCGGAGCGTGTCCGCCTGAGATGGCGCAGAAAGTGGGAAGGCTATGGATGCCGTCATCAAAAGGACCGGCGGCGGAATCTAAAAAACACGAATCGCCTATGGAGCAGATATCCCATTTATTGAGGCCTGATCTTAAGCAGGGAAAGGCCGAGATGCGTGTAAGGCTGAGATTCAGAAAACTTGGAAAGGCCGCATACCTTTCACATCTTGACATGATAAGGGCCATATGCCTTGCCGCAAGAAGGTCAAGGCTTCCTGTCGCATATACTAAAGGGTTTCATCCCCTCCCCAGGATATCCTTTGGGCCTGCGATGCCTCTGGGTATGGAAGGCTTATCTGAATATATGGATATGGAGCTTTTGCGTGCGATAGACCCCGTGTCCATTCTAAAAGGATTCGGGCCATGTCTTCCTGAAGGGATAGAGCTTATTGATGCGGAACAGATACCTGACAAGACCCCATCGCTTGCAGTTGCTATTGACAGGGCCGGTTATCTGGCCATCCTCCCCGAGGGGTTTGTGGAGACGTTCGGCGCTGCTCCGCTACACCTTGAAAGGATAAAAAAGACAATCGAAAGAGATTCTATACCTTGCCTTCGAAAAAGGCAGAGCGGGGTCAAGGAGATGGATATCAGGCCTTTTATACTAGGAATAGGTCTTGATGAAACACCTATGAATCTTCGATTCAGAAAGGTGGATGAAGATCGCCTTTCTTCTCATCCCGTCGAAAGCCGGAGTCCAGGATTCGCAGATGAAACAACATTAAATCCTCGATTTGCAAAGGGGGATGAAGACAACCAAAGGGGATTTACAAATAATAGAGAGGAAGGGTTGAGCCTTTCTATGATGATAAAGATGACGCCCGGCCAGAATGTCCGTCCATCAGAAGTGCTTGAGGCAATATACGGTGATGCGATCAGTGAATGGCTATCGCTCGTCAGTATCATACGCACGGGGCTTTTTTTATCCGGAGACTGACATAAAAAGATATTCCGGAGCCTGACAAATATCACACCTCGTGGACAAGGAATGTCTGATCAGAGCGTATATGGGGCTACAATCCCAAAGCTACGGCAGGAATAGACCAAGTGACATATAAAGAATACGGTGAGAACCTCCAGGAGAACATTGAAGACCTATTGCAGAGGTTGAAGAGCAAAAAAAACAGGGCAACGGACATACGAAGGAAGTGGATACCTAAACCTGATGGTGGACAAAGGCTACTATGCATATTGGCATTGGAGGACAAGATAGTTCAAAAGGCTGTAGTGATGAGGCTACTACAACTACTTTGGATTCGCAGTAAATAGCCTTACACTGAATAATTTCAGCTATGCTGTGAGGAGAATCTGATTTAAAAGTTTAAATCGCCGTAGTCAAAGGAAAAGCTTCACTTGGGCAAAATTTAGAGAACTGTTGAAAAGATATCCTCTCCCTGAACCAAGGATAAGTAAAACTTATAAGTGGATTCACTCTGCGGCATAAGTTAATCTGTTTGAAGAGCCGTGTGCGGAAAAACTGCATGCACGGTTCTGTGAGGCGCAGGAGGAGCAATCCTCCTGTCTACTCGACTCTATACAAACTCTCATACATGTATTGACATAAAAGTCACTTATGGAATATACTTTTTTAACCCAAAAACTATCTTTGATGGCCTCGTAAAAAGTAATTTTGATTCTGAAGAAACACGATTATATCGCTAAAATATATACCAAATTTATAATATTAAACTTATTTTTAAGGGTATTTTAGACTTTTTACGAGGCCATCATCTTTCACTTATAATAAGATTCATGGATAAAGACTTTATACTCAAAACAATCGAAAAAACCGAATCCCCTCTAAAAAGGCACCTCCTTATGGTTGCATTTATAAGCAATATCCTTGAAAAGAGTGGTAAAGATACACCCATTGTTATCGGCGGTTGCGCCCTTTCATATTACTCAAGGGAAGTCTATTTTACAGCGGATATTGATCTTGCTTATTCAGATACAGCGGCATTGGATAATGTTTTGAAAGGGATCGGATTTAGAAAGGAAGGGAGATATTGGATCAACGACAAACTGAAAATGGCATTAGAGGCACCAGCGTCAACCCTTATTGGTGAGGATTCACCAATAGAGATCGTTGAATTGGGCGAGGGGCTAAAATGCAGGATCATAGGTATCGAGGATCTGATAATCGACAGACTAAATGCGTGCAAATACTGGAATTCCGAGATAGACTGCGAGATGGTGGAACTGTTGATAAGAAGATATGTAGATGAGATAGACTGGCCTTATATGGAAAAAAAGGCTTCTTTGCCTGAGAATAATATCTCGAATGAATTAAATGAGATAAGGGATAGAATCAAAAAATGAAACCCACATACCATTAATTGTAATAAAGAAGGGTGAAAAATCAGGAATTTCAAGTGAAAATAAGAAGCAAAAAATTTAAAGAAGGAGCCGGCATAGAGTTCTTACTTCTGAGAGAGAAATGGGGACTCAAAAGATATAGGAAGACGCGCTGCCGTGATGCTGAAAAAAGGAGGATATTGTTAGACCTCGCGATAAAAAAGATCGTGGATAATGAAAGGGATGATTTTATACCTATAGGCTACAAAAAAAGAAAACTCAAGATATCTTTCCTTTCCCAACCTAAAAATTAAAAGGTTACACAAAAAGTGCAAAAGTAGGGTGAATATAAAAAATAGATAAAATTCGAGTTTCCGTATGCCTTTAAATCGTTTTTATGCTTTGTTGCTTTGAGGCTTCACGGATTCATTTAAATATTTTATATTAAGGCTATCGGCTGCCTATGCAAGTTTTTTATCAAGTGTCCAGATTGATACTCCTGTCAAAATCGCAGACGCAATAAGCTGTTTTTGTGTCCCGCCCAGTTTTGCAAACCTCCGTGCACTTTCTCTGGCAATGAGTGCTTTCAGGCCGAGTTTGACAAGGGCAGTTTTTCCCTTAATCCCAGTCATTTTAGATACTTTATCTAACAAATTATCTTCAATATTCAAAGTTGTTCTCATATCTTCACCTCAATAATTATAATGTTTTAGTATGCATCATTTATGCTTATATGTCAGGTTGCTCAACTTTCGCACTTTTTGTGTAACCTGGCAAATAGTGATCTTTGATTGTATCCAAGTGGGTTTTTTTTGAAAGGCATTAGCATTGAAATTTTCCTTTTATCCGTTGAAATGATAAAAGAAAATTACCGTAATATCAATAAGTTGTCAATTCTCAATTATAGCCGGAAAGTGCTCCTTTGTCTTTTGTAATGCCTCATCTTCATCTTTTGCCAGGATATGTTTTACATCTCTGCCTGTCACTCCCCAAATCATTGGGTCTGTGCTTTTATAAAATGCTATGGCCGGCGTGCCTATAATTCCAGCCAGGTGGCTAACCCCTGAATCATTTCCGATATACAGCCTGGCATTGACAAGAAGTTCAAGAAGGGCATCGATATCCTGTGGCTGCTCGATAAGAATATCTCCATCCAGATATGAGTCAATACATTTAAGTTCTGCAGGTCCGATCAAGAATCTGACATCCGCATATCCTGATCGAAATAACCCATTTGCAAGTGATTTATAAAAGAGGGGAGTGTAATTTTTTGTAGGGCTTCCGCTTCCGGGATGAATGAGTATATATTCCTTTGTTTCCCGTCTTAAATGGAAATCAGGAAGGCTGTATGGGGCTGAAATCGGGAAATATCTCTTCATGGAAAGGTAGTGATAAAGGCTTGCGTGAACTTTCAGTGAGGGAAGGGGAGGGATAAGGGCTATTGGAAGTGTAGATGCAGGTTTTAAAAGCCCTGCGATATGTTCCCCCTGGTTTATCCATAATACTGCACCTTTTAAACTGCCAAGTTCAAGTTCAGGCGGGATATTTTGCCCTGAAAAGAATCCAAGCATGGCAGATGATTCAGCGTCATGAAAAGAGTCAAGTAAGCCAAGCCGTTTTGCCAGGCGCGTGTATTCTGGCCGTCCTAGCCCTTTAAAATGCTCATCATGGAAGGTCTTTCTCAAGGCCGAGATAGCTGCCCATGTGAGGATAAAATCTCCCAGTGCGCCGCGGTGGCATAGCAAAAAAGTATTGTTCATGTTTTATCCCATGTTAAGTATGATGGCTCCTTAAGAAGTCTAAAACATTCAAGAAGATAAAAAAGGATGGAGAGGCATTTCCGATCCTCCCCATCCTTATAATACTTCTTATAAAACCTATATCCAATATCCTTAAATCTTATATGATCTTACAGGATATAGATATACTCATAAGCCCCCATATCGCATATGGCGCTCCCGTTTCCGTCGCCATCCTGTGGTCTTGTCACCCCGTCCTTGTCTGTGGAAGGTGCCCCGTTGTTAGTCCCTTTATCTATACAAGGGGAATTGGGCTGCAGGTGAAAATCGCCTCCGCTTTGATTGATGAATAAGGGATTGGCATTGATATTGCCTGTGCCTGCATGGCCTCCCATAATATCGGAGTATGTCACAGAAGGGGTTCCTCCGTAAATCTCCTGAGGTGAATCATCCCACAGGATACAGTTCTTTATCATAGGATATGATTTAATGTCATAGGAATAGACAGCGCCGCCGCTTATGGATGAGATATTACCGCTTATAGTGCAGTTAATTAAAGAAGGTGAAGCGTAAGAGGTCAGATACAATCCTCCGCCATATGAAGAGGAGTTTTCAGTAATGGTGCAGTTGGTAAAGGATGGGGCGCAATTGTTGTTGAAAAGCCCCCCTCCGCCATAATAGGGGGTGATGTTTCTGCTGATATCGCAGTCCTTATAGGCTGGAGAGCATTTGTACGTACAGAATATACCCCCTCCATGGTATTTGACCGTGTAGTTTTCTGTGATTGAGCAAGCGGTGAAGGAAGGGCTTGAGTTATAATAACAGTAGATCCCGCTTCCATTATTGACCGCTGAATTCTGTGTGATAATACAACCGGTAAACGATGGTGAACTGTAATAATAGCAATATATGCCTGCTCCGTGGTATTCGGCATAATTTTCTTTGATGATACAGTATGATATGGCAGGGGAGCTGTTATAGCAGTATATTCCTCCTCCATAAATGCTGCTTCCGTTCTGCAATGTGACGCCACAAAGCACGGAATCCTCCGCCTCATTGTTTTCAAAGGTCACCACTGTGTCCGCGCCGCTTCCGTCTATGATCGTATTTGCTGTCACGGTATTGTTCCCAGGGTCTGAGCCTGATATGGTGATTGCTTTACCCAAAAAATTCAGGTTTTCAAAATATATGCCCTTATGCACGACTATGTAGCAGCCTTCGTAAGCTGCATTTATGGCCGACTGGATGCTTTCGCCTGGCCGGACATGAACTGTCCACTCGTATGCGCCCATATCGCATATTGATATGCTGTCCGCATCCCCGTCAAGGGGCCTTGGTATGCCGTCCATGTCAATAACAGGGGCACTATCGTTTGTGCCTGTGTCTATGCATGGCGATTCGGGCGATAACTGAAAATCCCTGTTATTGGAATCTGCGAATAATGGGTCTGCATTGATATTGCCTGTGCCTGAGTAACCGCCGTCTATATCACAATACATTACCGTTGGCGATCCGCTTAAAACATATATCTCCTGTAATGAATTGTTCCAGAGGATGGAATTTTTAAGCACAGGTGAGGACATTGTGCAATATATACCCCCGCTGTAGTATGTTGAGGTATTACCATAGATTATGCAGTTTGCGATCTCCGGGGATGATTCATAATAGCAGCGAATGGCACCTCCTATCCATGCATTGTTACAGGTTATGACGGAGTTGGTGATTATTGGTGATGAACGGTACAGATAAAATGCGCCTCCATAATATATTGAAGAATTATTTTCTATCACGCATCTGGTGATATTAGGTGTAGAATATCCGATGTATACGGCTCCTCCATAGTAATTAGCCGAGTTTTCTCTGATGATGCATTCAGTGATCGACGGGGAGGAACTCTGGCAGTATATGGCCCCTCCATAGGAAGCGGTGTTTCCTTTTATGATGCATTTTGATATAGTGGGCATAGAGTTTGAGGCACAAAAGATTCCTCCGCCATAGTATGCATTTCCGTTTCTGATGGTGACGCCACACAGGACAGATCCGCTTCCTTCATTGCTTGCAAAGGTCACGGCAGTGCCCATGCTGCCCGCATCGATTATGGTGGCAGCGATAATGTTGGGGTCCTGTGTGTCTGTGCCTTTTATGGTCACGGCCTTTCCCATGAAATTCACCATTTGATGGTAGACACAGGGCTGCAGTACGATCACATCCCCATCGGATGCATTGTTTATCACTGTCTGGATGCTCGGCCTCCAGCCTGAATCATATGAGCTGTATCCGCTTTCTACCCTTTCATTTGCAGCCTTTATCCAGTAGTAATAAGTTTGATCAGGGACAGCAGTCGTATCACTGTAGTATGTAGCAGCGTTGCCGCCCTTTATCAATGTCTTTGCCCCGCCAACAGAGTCCGCACGGTAGATGTCATACCAAATGGCGCCTTTTACGGCATCCCATGCGATGTATATCCTGTCCGTATACAGGCCGTCCGATGCCTGAACATTGGAAGGGGGATTGTCGAGGTCGGGTGTTAGCGCCCTGTATGCGTTTACCTTTCCGTATCCGTACTGATCGTTTCTGCCGTTATAATAATCGAACTGGCCTATCTTGTCCGCGGTGTCACGAAGCCTCTGGCGGATGTCCTCCGCAGTAAGGTCAGGTTCCCTGGAAAGCACAAGGGCAGCGATTCCTGCTGCAAGTGGACACGCAGCGGATGTGCCTCCGAAATCCAAGGCATAGTCCCAGCTCCAATAAGGATATTCGTAATCAAGTACGCTGTTATATCCGTCAAGACCGGTTCTGTCCGTTGTGACTATGCCGAGGGTTCCACCGTTGCTTGGCGCTACAAAATCAAGGTCTGGGCCAAACTGGCTGTAAAAGGACCTGTAATTATGATTGGTGCTTGCGCCAACGGCAATGGCTGCATCATGGGAGGCATGGTATGACGGGTCTGTCGATATAAATGAAACAGTCTCACCATTTGTGTAATATTTAAGTTTACCATCTATCCATAATTCAAAACAGTCTCCTTCGAAAGGGCCCCAGGGGGATTCGCTTGACACCCATATGTCGAATTTGAGATTGCCCCAGTTGGCATTGAACTTTGTAACCTCAAGGAAGGTATATTGGTTGTGCCAGATATTTCCTGATTTTACAGATTTTGTATTCGGCCCATGTCCGTAATGCCTGTTGTCATCTACAGGCATCCAGGGATCGTATGTGAGGCCGCCTCCATTCCAGAAAGACATGGAAACCCAGCCATAAGGTATGCCGTTTTCAAAGTCCTCGATCTCGCCGCTTGGAAATTCTATTCTGTCTATCCAGACGCTGTCTGATCCGCTTACAGTTCCGGATCCATCCTTTCTGTATACCCATGCATAGGTGTGCAGGCCTGGTTCTAAGAGGATGCCGTTATTTACCACATCCTGGTATGAAAAAGTTTTAAATCCGGTTGCAAAGTTTCCTGAGGCAACAAAGACAGGGCACCCTTTGCCTCCCCGTCCGAACTGGGTTGCATCTTCAATAGCATTTCCTAAATCATCGAAAGAATCAGGCACATACCAGCTACAGCTAAGGATATCCGCGTATTGTGCCGCATAACTGATGGCATCTGCCATCTCTGTGTCAGTACACCATGTCTCGGGCGAATCTTGTCCTGTTGCGATCTTTACAGGAAGTATTTTGACATTTGGCGCTATACCGACAACACCTGTGCCATTGTTGCATGCCCCGACTATGCCTGCGCAACTTGTCCCATGGTTGTCCGCAGGGTCTATTGGGTCCACTACAGGACTGCCATTAGGATATTGCTTGTCTTTAAAATTCCATCCGTGCACATCATCTATATATGTATTCCCATCGTCATCAATCCCGTTTCCGGGTATCTCACCAGTGTTCGTCCAGATGTTTCCCGCAAGATCAGGGTGATCCGTTTCCACGCCCGAATTTATGACAGCAACCACGATATCGGGATCCCCTGTGGTAAGGTCCCACGCCTTGGGTGCATCCACATCCGCTTCAGGATCGCTGGTGTTTTTGAGATGCCACTGATAGCCGAAATAAGGATCCCCAGGCTCATAAAGGAACCTTATCTCGCATATGAAATTGGGTTTCGCCCATTCGATTACATCCAATTGAGCATACAATCTGGCGATCTCAAATATGTCCCTTTCTTTGGCGTCCATTATGGAAAGGATATACACACCTTTTCTGAATGGGCCTGCCTCCTTCATCTGTATGTAATCCGGAATGACCGCCAAAAGATCATCTTTGCCGTATCCTTCCTTCAGCTTTACCGACAACTCGTTCATCAGTATCATCCGTAACCCGCTGTTTGTGCTGTAAAATACAGGGGACACAAAAGGGATGTTGGGGCGTTTTTTTAACTCCGTGATAAGCTCAGAGGCAGGATCAGCATCTTCAACATCCGCAAAGCTGAAAAGATGTGTGTCCTGTCTGTAAACCTTTATCTTATCAAATTTCCCCTTTTGACCGTTTTGGGCATTAATGCCCTTTGCAGCCAGGGCTTCTTTAATAGCAAGCTCGGCTTCTTCAGCCTCACCTGTGACTGCTATCTGATCCCTAAGACGCAACAGATCGATCCTGCGGCCCTTGCTTGCAATATAATAATCGCCTTTGTCTATGGTCTTTGGGGGGATCAAGATGCATGGTTTTGGATTCCGGCAACTCCGCCGGTTTTTGATAGGGGGAATAGTATTCGCTGCCTTCGGAATACGGACCTTTGCCTTCATTTGCCGAGGCCCTTGTGTTGATTATCAATAAAGAAACTATGATGACAAAAAAGACAAATAAGAATTCACACCTGTTCTTTCCTGACATTATCATCTCCTTAATGAAATACTGTGAAACGTGTTAATGATTTTAATGAGTTAAACCTGAGAACCTAACCAATCAATAAAATAGCATTAATACACCACCCCCTTTCGCCGATTTGGCATAGGACATGGTTCTTGCAGCCCCTATGTCTTGTTATTATTATGATATAGGCGCTTATTGCTTGTCTTTTTGTGGTAACTGCTCAATATATTATGGGAAATTAGGCTTACAAATGGCGATGAGTTACTATTTCCACACGATATTGAAAGTTACTTTTTGTAACATTTTTGATGATTAGAAAACTAAGGTGTGAAAACTAAGATGAAAATCAGGGAAATCAGTCCGATATAGTAATATTATAAATATACACCTCCTCCAGAGCCAAGGACAAAAACTTCATAGGCCCTGTCTGGATTATACCAAGGATAATATTTAGAAAGATAATCCTTCCATGCTTTTTCATTCTCCTGGTGTTTAT
>JAFGSM010000089.1 GCA_016934595.1 bacterium
GTGTAACCAAAATGGTGCAATTTCTCATTTGTCATTCCGGCGAAAGCCGGAATCCAGGATAAATAGAAAATCGAAACAAGCGATGATGTTCTATTTTGGTTACACTCAAATCAAATTGTTTGATTTTCATGTAGCACTTGCCAAGAACAGGACTTTCCCGCGATCTCAAGTATATATCTAAATCTCACATTAAAAATGGGTAGTTGTTTGAAAGGATTAAGCATATTGCAGTTCTTCTTTTTTGCCGCAGTTTAAAACCTCATGGATCAGCGTTTCGAGCTCACTTATTTCGTAAGGTTTGCAGATAGCCCCGATGAAACCGAATTTCTCAAATTCTGCCATTATCGGATCATTGGAATAGCCGCTCGTCACTATCGCCCTGACATCAGGATCTATTTCAAGCAGCCTTTTGATCATCTGCTTGCCGCCCATGCCGCCAGGAACCGTAATATCCATTATCACCACATCAAAGGGTTTGCCTGATGCCTTGGCCTCTTTATATAGTTCAATGGCTTCCGATCCATCACTGGCTGTTTTCGATTCATATCCAAGGCATTTAAGCATCTTGCCGGCAAGAGTCCTTATGGCCTCTTCGTCATCCATTAAAAGCGCCATTCCCTTTACATGTGCAGAAGAGGTCATTGCCGGCAGCGGCCCTTTCTTCTTTTCAGGGATCTTTTTCGAAGACGCAGGAAGATATATTTGGAATGTTGCGCCGGAGCCGGGTTCAGATTCAACCGAGATATGTCCTTTGTGTTTCTTGATTATGGAGTGGCATGTGGCTAGCCCCAAACCGTTTCCTTTCTTTTTGGTGGTGAAATAGGGATCGAATATCTTGTCCGTATTTTCGGGAGGTATGCCTATACCGCTGTCCTTTACTGTTATTTTTACATATCTTTCTCCGTCAAGGGGCAATCCATGTCCTGGACTGAGGGTCAGATTCTCAGCGGATATCCTGATCGTTCCGCCGTCAGGCATGGCCTGGTCGGCATTTATGACCAAATTGTTTATCACCTGGCCGATCTGACCTTCGTCTATTTCCGCAGGCCAAAGATCATCGGGTAAGGAAAAACGGCTTTCGACATCCGAGCCCCTCAGAGCGAACCTGACATTATCCTTTATGATCTCTCTAATGGATGCGGTCTTTATGACCGGATCCCCTCCCTTGGCGAATGTAAGCAGTTGCTGAGTGAGGGTCTTTGCCTGGTTAGCCGCCTTTTCCGCCTCTGTAAGCGACTCGAATATATCATCATCGGTCTTTATGCGCATCTTTGCAAGAGAGATATTCCCGATGATGGGGGTAAGGATGTTGTTGAAATCGTGGGCTATGCCCCCTGCCAGCACCCCGACTGATTCGAGTTTCTGGAGCTTTATAACCTCGTCCTCCATCTTTTTCTTCTCTGTTATGTCTGTTAGGTTTTCCACTATCCCTGTTATGTTTCCGTCAATGTCCATGTAAGGCGAAGCTGTCACGATACATGAGATCTCCCTGCCGTCTTCAGCTCTTTTTAATAACTCATACTCATAACGCCTTTTATATTTCAGCACCTGCCTCATGGAGCATTTAGGGGTATTGCAGAACGGGCCGTTCAAGATGTCATAGCACTTCCTGCCGATTATTTCGTCCCTGTGCAAACCCATATAGGAACAGAATGTCTTGCTGACCATGAGCATGTTGTAGTCTTTATCTACGACACACAGTGAGACCGCTGTGTTGAATATCTGATTAAGGTCTTTGTGCGCCTGTTTGATCTCCTTTTCTTTCTGTTTTTGATCGGATATATCTATGAAACATTCAAGCAGATGCTCCCTCCCATTCAGCTTGATCGTGACCGCTGATTTTATGATAGGGATTTCCCTGCCATCTGCTGTAAGGATAACGCGCTCCGAGTTGTCCATTTCATGGCCAAGATCGCATATAGGGCATGCGCCTTTATCATTAGGGCATATAAAATTATGACATTCTAACCCTATGACATCCTTTTTTGTCAATCCGATAGTTTTTAGCGCCCTTGGATTGGCGTCAACTATCCTGCGGCTTTCTTTGTCTATTACTATGATGCCTGTTTGTACCGAATCCAGAATGGTCTTCAAATGCAATTCATTTTCCCTAATTATGGCATCCGCCCGCTTTTGCTCTGAGATATTTCTGAAGGATTCGATAACGCCTATGACCTTGTCTCCCATTTTGAAAGGGGTGGCTATAAGATCAACAGGTATAGTTTTTCCATCCTTCGATCTCTTTATGGTCTCGATCTCTATCCTCTTCTCGCCTTTTAATATGCGCCTCAAAGCACAATCTTCTGTGTTGCAGAGATCGCCGCAAAAATGTTCATAACATTTCCCGTTGTGATCATCATCTTCCTTCATGCCTGTCATCTCACGCATCTGTCTGTTTATACGTATTAGATTGAAATCCTTGTCTATGACACGCATGGCATCCCCTGATCCGTCGAATATGCTTGATATCTGCCCCTGGGTGTCAACAAGTTTGCCTACCATGTCATTAAAAGACGCAGCCAGTTCCCCTATCTCATCGCCATTTTTGACATCTGCCCTTACAGTCAGATCGCCCTTTCTTATCATGCCTGATGTGCGGATAAGGCTATCGAGCCTGCCTGTGATGCCCCGTATGAGAAACATGCTTAAGATTGCGCCTGCCAAAACCGAAATCAGGCTGAACATTATGAGCAGGTTAGCCACGCGCAAATGTATCTTAAGGATATGCCTTGCCGATTGAGCTGACAATCTAATCAAGGCATCCCCTTCCTCCTTAAGGTCTTTTTCCATCCCCCTTATAAAGATGTCCATCTCCTCCATATAAAATCCGGCCTTATGTTTATCATTGACAAGATCAAGCCCGAAGATCTCAAGGGCCTTCATTTTGTATTCAGGGAGTTTCTCGCTGATGATAAAGAGCATTTCCCCTGCGTCTTTCATAGCCTCCTCAAAGTCAGGTTCATTTATTTTGCTCCGGTCACTGATAATTTCCTTAAGGACCGCCATGCTTGATGAGAGCCTTTGGTAATCGGCAAGGAATACCGCTTTTTCTCCTTCGTTTCCGTGTATCAGATAATCATGAGGTCCCATCAGCGTCTGTTCAAACAGTATCCTCAATTCCTGAAAAGAGTCCTGTATCCTGTCAATAAAATCCGCTTCTTCTTTTGCAATGTGCACACGGTTCAATCCTGCTATGCCTGTCACCAGGCACCCCATGATGATCAGGATCAATGTGGAGGCAAGCGTTATTATCTTGATCTTTATGGAAAAATTAATCCTGGGGGTTTTAAATATCATCCTCCTGATCAAAGACTTCTTTGACATAATCTACCTGATATTTCCTTTCCTTTCTAAACGGACCATTTCGGCCATATTTCTCAAGCCGTCAAAATCGCTGTCATCGACCTTGACGAAACCGTATTCGAATTCGCGTGTCAAAACTTCTTTTTCTTGAGGATCAAGTTTCGCTATATTGAGCAAGGCGCATGCGATCTTTTCCATATCAGCAGAATCCACCCTCTTTGTGCATGTAAAAACCCAGGTATTGACAGGATCGGTTTCAGCCAGAAGCAATAATTGATTCACATCAATGCCGCATCCCTGGTAATGCCGGATATCCCTGAAAGGGCCTGCAAATGTCCTTACGCACCCGACATCCTTCTTTTTGTAAAACACGTCCAAAACGATATCCTTGCATTTTTCGCCTGTCATGTATCCGGCAAGGTCCTTTTCAGGATCAACGCCGTTGTCCAAAAAAAGTTTCATCGCTGCTATCCATTTTGTGGCGGATTGCCTGGAACCAATGGACGCAGTTTTGCCTTTTGTGTCTTTTATAGCCTTTATACCGCTGTCTGCCCTCACGAAAATGCTGCCGGTCTCAAAAGGGCGGCCTTTTAATTCCCCGTCAAGGACTGAAATCCTGGAGTAGAGATGGTCTTTGTTTAGGGAATCCTTTATCTCAAGATACAGGGCAGGGTCGACAAACAGAAAATCCACCTCCTGATTCTTTATCTTCTTTCTAAAATCCTTAGAATCCTTAGGCTCATAAAGAGCTATCTCAAAGCCTGCGCTTTTTTGAAGGTAATTTGAAAGCCTTCTGTATCTGATAGCCATGCTGGAATTCCTCTGGATCGGACAGGTGACTAATAAAAACCTTTTTGGGACATCGGCTAATACTATTTTTTGTTTTTCCGTTGATTTGGAAGGGTTTGCCCCGGAATTGCCTTTTTGGCAACCTGCAGAACAAAAGACGATGAGCGCTGTTGCACAAATAACCATGGTTTTTTTCAACATACAAAAAATCCTGCGATCGGTTTTCGATATAAAAAATATTGAAGAATTATTAATCATATACTTATTATCGGAAATTATAATATTTTAGTTTTTGATATACTATGAACGGTCAGCAATTCTCATGATGAATAGTACATATTATTGACAAGGCTTTGGCTTATATGTATTCTTTACCATGAAAATACATTTTCATTCACGGGGGCGGCCAATTTATATTTGTCCATGAGCGTTTACCAAAATGTGTGTACAATTGTGTACAATAAAGATATGGGACTAAGTCCCATGGGATGTTCCATCATGTTCTCTTATAAAATAAATGTCAGATTGCATCAGACTGACGCAGCAGGCAGGTTATTCTTCGGGCAGATATTTATGATCGCCCATGACGTATTCCAGGAATTTCTGGGTAGCCTCGGTCTTGGAATCGCTTCCATACTGAATGAATCGGGTTTCATTTTCCCTGTGGTTCATGCTGAGGCGGATTACAAAAGGCCCATTTTTGTGGACGAGATATTGACCATCAACGCAAAAATAGAAAAATTAGGCCCTTGTTCCTTTACTACATCGTATCAGATCTTCAGTGATAGTGGAGAAAGGGCAGGAACGGTAAAAATCGTGCATGTTGCCGTTGAAAGGCTTACAGGAAAGAAAGCCCCCTTGCCGTCTTTTTTAAAGGATGCCTTTCAAGGATTCATGTCCAAAGAATCCGTTTAAGATCAAACTGAAAGTCGAAATCAGAATACAATGTCATTAAGTTAAGGTTTAAATCCACCTGAACATCCGTTTAATAAAAGGCGTGTTCATATGCGCGAAATGCTTAATTTAGTGATATTGAATCAGGATATGATCTCATCAAGATAATCGGAAAATGTAAACCATGGGAGAGCCAGATTATTTCCTGGGAGGGCCTGTTTTTTTTCAACTCTGCATACAATGATGCCGGTCTCGGATGAATCACCGGCAAGGAGTTTTTTGAATCGATTGAGCGGTATAATATGGTTATGGGTTGGAGTGGCTGTAAGCTTGATCTCAACAGGATATATCTTTCCTTGCGTATGAATCAGCATATCGATTTCCAAACCATCATGGGAGCGCCAAAAGTATACATGAGGCTGTATGCCTTTATTATAAAAGGCCTTATATGTTTCACTCACTATCAATCCTTCAAAAAGGGCATCTCCCATAGATCCTGCTAAAGATGCTTCAGGACTTTGTTGCCTTGTGAGAAAAGATACCAATGCGGAATCGAAAAAATACATTTTTGGGGTTTTTATTAACCTTTTACCAAAGTTTTGAAAATAGGGAGGCAAAAATAGAAGTACATAGGAGGCATGCAAAAGATTCCCCCATTCTTTTACCGTGGGAAGAGATATGCCACAGTCCCTGGCCAATGATGCCGTATTAAATGGGTTACTATGAAAGGCTGCACAAAGGTTAACAAAGGTCTCAAACGTACGAAGATCTCTTATATTTTCCAAGCTTCGCACATCTCTTTCTATGTATGTCTGCAAATATCCATTGAGCCAAAGATCCCTTTTGGCAGGGTAAAGGCAAGGATCAGGATATCCACCATTCCAAATGGCATCTTTTAGCTTATCCGGATAATTATACTCAGCCTCCTTAAAACTGAAGGGAAGAAGCTCCAGAATGGCAATCCTTCCTGCCAAGGTTTCAGTTACATTTTTCATAAACTGAAACTGTTGGGAACCGGTAAGAATCCATTTCCCTGCCTGATGTTTTTGATCAATATCTATTTTTATGTAGGAGAGGATTTCCGGAACATATTGAATTTCATCCAATATTAGGGATTGATCTTTAAACTGGAGTAAAAATCCTTTTGGATCATTTATTGCAAATGCCCTGTTTAATGGATCATCAAAACTGACATAAGTATGTGTATTTTGTAATTCTTGTTGGACAAAGGTTGTTTTTCCTGATTGCCTGGGGCCGGTAATCAATATGGCAGGGAATTTATCTTTTGCCTCTATTAATCTTTTAGCAAGCAGTCGTTTGATATACATATGACAATTATAAAATTGAATCTTATAATTGTCAAGAATAAACACCTAAAGAAATAAATAAATAGGAGGCTGTCCGAGAGCTCATTTTGGGCATAAAAAATCAATCGTATATTACAATATTGATCCTTAAATTACAGTATAATCTGTATTTTTTTATTGAATTTATA
>JAFGSM010000090.1 GCA_016934595.1 bacterium
ATAGATTTATGGGCTCTCTATTGCATTTTAGACTATCTGTGAAATCGAATATTATTTACTGATTCAAAATGAGTTTCCAAATTTCTGAATAAATAAAACACAGAAGGATTAGTTTCAATTCGAGGAACGGGAGCAGGGTATGAAAATTTATGTAGGGATTTTCAGATGAAGGATATCTTTGAAATGTGGTCAAACACAAGGATGGTTGTGCTCACAGCCATCTGTGCTGCGCTTTATGCGGGACTTATGCTCCCGTTCAAAATAGCGCCCATAGTGCCTGGTTTTACTGAAATAAGGCCAGGGATTGCGATCCCTCTAACATGCTCTTTTCTTTTTGGCCCTGCTGCCGCATGGGGGGCTGCGATAGGAAACGTCATCGGGGATATATGGGGAGGCATGATCGGTCCAGGCAGTTTCTTCGGCTTTTTCGGGAATTTTCTTATGGGGTTAATTCCATATAAATTCTGGAGGATATTGACAGGCAAGACAGAGATAGAGATAAAGAACGCCAGATCCGTTTTGGTTTTTATTTTGACATGCATCACAGCAAGCTCCGCATGCGCCGTCATTATAGGCTGGGGGCTCGATATATTAAAGCTTGTGCCTTTAAGGATACTTGCTAATGTCGTAGCCATAAATAATTCCATATTCAGCGCACTGCTTGGCCTGCCACTTAGCCTGGCCCTTTATAAGAGGGTAAAACAGTGGGGGCTTATTTACTCCGATGTCATGAAACAGAAGGATTCTGTTTCATGCGCAAAAGGATTCGGCGTAATATTGATGATTTTGGCATCAGCAGGAGGGATCATCTCAGTAAATTTAGGCATTGGCAACCCTGAATTCACGGCCTTTGCCGTCCTGACCATTATAGCATCGTTTTTTATATGAATTGAGTGTAACCAAAATGGCGCAATTTCCTGTTTATCATTCAGGCGAAAACCGGAATCCAGTATTTCAGGTAAACCGGAACAAGCATCAATGTTCTATTTTGGTTACACTCATATGAATTTATGAATGCCCCTGCCATAAAGATACAAAACCTTTCTTTTTCTTATCCATCTCAGCATGAATCCGCCCTCAGGAATATAAACCTTGAGATATCCGAGGGAGAATGGGTTTCGGTTATGGGCCCGACAGGCGCAGGAAAATCCACAATGTCATTGTGCATGAACGGGCTGATCCCAAATATACAGGCAGGTGAAATGAAAGGCAGCGTAAGCGTTTTTGGCATGGATACATATATGACATCCATACCTGCCCTTTCTTCAAAGGTAGGGGTGATATTTCAGGATTTCAACACCCAGTTGTTTTCGAGCCGGACGGATCTTGAAATAGCATTCGCAATGGAAAATCTATGCGAAAGCAGCGATACGATAAAAAAAAAGGTTGGAGAACTTCTTGAAGGATTCGGCCTGACCAAATATTCAAAAAGGCATCCATCGGAGCTTTCGGGAGGTGAAAGGCAGCGTCTTGCCATAGCATCCGTTTTTGCGCTTTCCCCCAGAATTCTTGTTTTGGATGAACCTGCAACCGACCTCGATCCCCTGAACAGAGAGAATCTGCTTTTCATGATAAGGCAGATGCACAAAAGCGGGATCACTGTTATATGGATAGACCATGAACCCGAACTTTCGTTTGAATCCAAAAGGCTTATTTTGATGGACAGGGGTGAAATGGCGCATGACACGCATTTCAGGGAATTTTTTGCCCAAAAGGGCCTTGCCCTGAAATATTCTATCAAGCAGCCGGACATCCCTATGCTTTTTAAGGATGAGGATCCGGCTGATATGCCTATGACATGTGCCGAGGCATTGAAAAAGATAGAAAACATGTCAGATAAGTCCGGATGGAGGCTATCAAAGGAAAGGCAGAAGGATTATATCTCAAGAAAACCTTCCGGCCATTCGGACAAGGTCATAATAGGCGTTGAAAACCTGTCATATACCTATCCTAACGGGACGCATGCCCTGAATGGTATAAATCTTGAGATAAGAGAGGGGGAGTTTGTCGCCATAATTGGTCAAAACGGCTCAGGAAAGACAACGCTTGCCAAGCACTTCAATGGCCTGTTGAAGCCTGCGTCTGGAAGGATCATTGTAAAAGGATATGATACCCGGTATAGTTCCATATACGAGCTTTCAAGGAATGTGGGCTTTTGCTTTCAAAACCCCGACAACCAGATATTTGCCTCAACCGTCAGGGAAGAGGTCTCCTTCGGCCCGAGAAACTATAAATTCCCGCAATCCTGTATCGACAACTATGTCAGGGATGCGCTGGAAGCCGTAAACCTTACAGGACTTGAGGATAAAGACCCCTTCGTGTTAACAAAGGGTGAAAGGCAGAGGATAGCTGTAGCCTCCATCCTGAGCATCAAACCCGGGATTATGATATTCGATGAACCCACAACCGGATTGGATTACAAACAGATGACAAGCATGATGGATATGATAGAAAGGCTGAATGCCGGGGGCTGCACGATTATCATTATAACACATTCGATGTGGGTTGCAGCCAAATATGCAAGGAGATGTATAGTAATGTCGGAAGGGAAGATATTGCTTGATGCAGAAACCCGCGAGGTATTTGCAAAAGAGGAGATATTAAAAGGGGCATCCCTGCTTCCTCCGGACATCGTCAGGCTCGGCAATGCACTTGGGGTGACAACCCTTTCCGTTGAAGAATTCATATACTGCTCAGAAAATAGACCTTATTGATTATTTTAGTGTTAATACTTCATGGCTGCCTGAAAGGGCATAAGCGTTTGTCTTGAATAATGCAAAAAAGCCTGTATATAGAAAAAAACACACCTCTTCAAAGGCTTGATCCAAGAACAAAGATAATCGGCCTTTGCCTGATCTTTTTGATGTCGGTGATAATCACAAATATCCTTTTCCTTGCGGCCATTCTATTTATTTTAGTCCTGCTGATCATCTATTCAGGATCTATAAAAAATCTTTTGAGTATTAAATGGCTTGTCATTGTCATCTCTGTCATGTCAATCATTTTTTGGCTTCCTACAAGGTCATTGATACACGGCATAACGGTGGCCTTGCGCCTCGACATCATGATTATTACAGGCATACTGTTTGTCTCCTGTATAAGGGTCGAGGAGTTTTCATCAGGATTGAACAGGCTGGGGCTCCCTTACAGGGTCGCATTTGCGGTCTCGCTGGCATTTAGGCTGATACCATCCATATTCTCGATAATACAGACCACCGCAGATGCCCAGCAGACACGCGGGCTGAACCTTAAAGAAGGCAACATAATCAAAAAGGTCAGGAAATATGTACCCCTTTTTATACCGGTGATCAGCCTCCTTGTAAGGGACGCCCATCAGCTTTCAATGGCCCTTGAATCCAAAGGATTCGGGTTCGCAAACAAACGCACGAATTACACCGAACACGCCATGGAAGCGCCCGATTACATAGCCTTGACCATGCTTCTTCTCTGTTTGGTGGCTTCTTTGATTATAAGATGAATATTAATGTCAGTGTCAGGGGGACGCTGACAACAATCAGTGTCAGGGGGACGCCCATTAAAAGGAAAGTCAAGTGACAACAATCAGCAATCTGGACAACAATGACAACAATCATTAATCTGGATAACAACGGGTGCATTTTTCCAGATTGAGCATTACGAGCACTAAACAGCATGGTTCAGGAAATCTGGTTTATAGTTGACTGATAAGCAAACTGCAATCCAATGGGTAGCACAATAATTCAACGGTTGAAAACACTGGGGCGAAGAATAAACAGTTTCATCCCTTGGAACAGGGTAAGAGAAGATAAAGTCGTTTTGTTGTTTTGGTTCTTAAATGCGTTTGAATTTAGATTATTTTAGGTTTTTATATTCCAAACTGTGTAATATCTCCGTTTCAGATTTAAAAAAGCGTAATCCCTCTTTAGCCATATCCTTTTTGTACAATGTACAGTGTTGTCAAAAGAACCGCCCCCTTGACAAGACACCAGGGGCAAATACACCTATCCAGTCCCCTGGCTCAACAAGCAGATTATTTATAATTGAATCTGGGACAGGTTCTAACCCCTTTTTCGCACTTTTTTTACGCGTTTTTGAGCTAATTTTTTTGGAACCGGTTATATCCCAGACAGAAAATAGTTTTTTGCAA
>JAFGSM010000091.1 GCA_016934595.1 bacterium
CCTCGTAAAAAGTAATTTAGATGCTGAAAAACCAGGATTATATCGCCAAAATAGACATCAAATTTATAATATCAAACTTATTTTTAGAGACGTTTTAGACTTTTTACGAGGCCATCAAGTATTATCACCAATTATAATAATTATAAATCAAAAAAATAAAAATATCAACCCTATCAATTAAACTCAATCAATTAAATTTGCCGATTTGACATTAAATCCTCAATAATCCTTATATCTTCCCGTGTATCAACACCGATCGAAATGTAATCAGTTAATATCATCCGGATTTTGTGCCCGTTGGCCAGGATCCTCAACTGCTCCAGACCCTCTATATCTTCTAAAAAGGAGACCTCCATGAAAGGTATCCTTAATAAAAAATCCCTCCTGTAACCATATATGCCGCAGTGGATGCAGACCGTATCACTGGAGATCGGGCTGGAAGGGAGGACTTCGCTTGAGGGAAATCTCTCACATGAAATCCCTCCCTTGGGATAGGGTATGGGCGCCCTTGAAAAATATAGTGCATACCCCTTATGATCTGTCACCACCTTGACCATATTAGGGTTTAGATATTCAACATGATCTTTGGCATGACGCATGAGGCTAAACATCCCCTCGCCGGGCGATCCAGACATTTCTCTTGCGAGGAGTTCTATCGCTTTTGGATCTATCAGCGGCTCATCGCCCTGAAGATTTATAATCCAATGAGAATCAAGTGATTTGGCCACCTCGACAAGCCTGTCGGTTCCGCATTTATGATATGCGGAGGTCATAACGGCATCCCCGCCAAAACCTTTTACAGTTTTGAAAATACTTTCGTCATCCGTTGCAACAATTACCCTGTCTGCAATTCCAGCCATCTTTGCCCTTTCATATACGTGCTGGATCATGGGGCGGCCAAGTATCGGGAAAATCGGCTTCCCTTCAAATCTTGTGGATCCATAGCGGGCAGGGATAATTATCGCAAATCCTTTCATAGCACCATCCAAGGCTGTGGGAGAAATATCCGTTCGTATGTCATGAGGGCATAATGATCTGTCATCCCTGCAATAAAATCGCAAACAATCCTTTCTTTCCCCTCCCCTTCTTCCTGCGGCGCTTCAGCTATAATCAAATCCGTATGGTCAAGATAGTAGGAATAAAGTTCCTCTATGATTTTGGATGCCTTATCGAATTCATCCCTCGTCACAGGATTGTAGTAAACATTATCATAAAGGAATTCGCGCAGCATATCAGTGGCTTTGAGGACATCTTCGCTCATAGCGATACCATCGAGTTTCCGCTCGATAGTGGAATAAATTATATCCTTAACCAGTGTATTGATCCTTTCCGCAACAGTCTTGCCCAGTATTTCGGCACATCTATCAGGCAGATCATTCTCCTCTATAATCCCTGCCCTCAAGGCGTCATCTATATCATGGTTAACATACGCCACAATATCTGCTATCCTAACTATTTCACCTTCAAGGGTCATAGCCCTGTCTTCTTTAGGGATGATATCACCCCTTCCCTTTGAATGATAGAGGATCCCGTCCCTTACTTCCATAGTCAGGTTCAGTCCCTTCCCCCCCTTTTCCAGTTTGTCAACCACCCTGAGGCTCTGTTCGTTATGTTTGAATCCGCAGGGATGTATACGGTTGAGCACTTCCTCGCCAGCGTGTCCGAACGGGGTGTGTCCGAGGTCATGCCCCATTGCAATTGCCTCAGTCAGCGTTTCATTAAGGTATAATGCCTTTGCTATGGTTCGTGCTATCTGGGAAACTTCAAGTGTGTGCGTCAATCTTGTCCTATAATGATCGCCGAAGGGGGCCAAAAAGACCTGGGTTTTATGCTTGAGCCTGCGAAATGTCTTGGAATGGACAACACGGTCCCTGTCCCTTTGAAACGCAGGACGAATCGGACATAAATCTTCATGCCTCTGACGTCCCCTGGTATTACGGCTAAGGCAAGCTCTGGGTGAAAGCGTTTCTTCCTCTAATCTTTCCAAATCCTCTCTAATGCACAAGGAATAGTACTCCTCCTTAAGAATTTAATTTAATTTAATTTATATAAATTCTTCCTGAATGTCAAAAAATATATTTGTATTCATAAAACTTTTATATTTGTGATACAATACCCAGGTAGAAATAAATAGAAAACTAAAATCATCAGATATACTCTTAATGAATAATCTGGTATAATTTTTTGTTTAAACATGATTGAAAACCCGCATGGAAAAATAAAATTAAATTGCCTTCGAAATTAAAGGGTGATATCTGTTGGAAAATAAAAGATCAATAAAGATTCTAACATATATATGGGGGGTAATCCCCTGGCTCATTGTCTGTCTCCTCCTGATATCATCAGTAATTATAGGCATTAGGATATCCAGAGAGAAGAAACGCATCAAGGAAGAGAAACTTGCTGGGTACCAAAACAACCGCCCCCCTTTAAATGTTGTAGTCCAGGAGGTGCAACCCACAGAGGTGGAAGACCGCATCAATCTGCCTGCGACTATTGCACCTTGGGAGGACCTCACAATTCTTGCCGAGGTAAGCGGCGCTATAATCTCTATTTCAGTGAAGGAGGGTGATACTGTAAAAGAGGGCGACATCCTTGCCCAGATAGACCCCAGGGATTATGAAAACCGCCTGAACCAGATTCAGGCATCATATAGCCTCGCACAGTTGGAATTCGACAGGATATCAAGGCTCGCAAAGACAAGCGCAGCATCCCAGGCCCAACTGGATTCCGTCCAGTCCCGCCTTCATGAGATATCATCTTCTCTGGAATCGGCAAAGCTTGACCTTGAAAGGTGCACTACAAAGGCCCCAATTCCGGGTTTTATAAACAAAAGATTTGCAAAGATAGGTTTGCTTGTCAGCAGGGCCGATCCCCTTTTTCAAATACTTGACACCAGACGAGTAAAGGTTGAAGTTGGCATCCCTGAATCGGACGTTGATGCCATAAATGACCTCAAAGAGGCCGAGATTACTATAGATGCGTTGAACAACCTGAAAGTGACCGGCAAAAAGGCATTCTTGTCCCGACAGCCTGAAAGCTTTGCAAGGGTTTATAATCTCAAACTTGAGGTCGAAAATCCTGATAACCTTTTAAGGGCAGGTATGTTCGCCAGGGTAAACCTTGTAAAGAAAAGATACCCTGATTCCCTGGTTGTGCCGCTTTATTCGGTTGTAACTAATGAAAACGAGCATTATGTTTATGTGGTAAATGACGAAACGGCTCATTACCGCCCTATAAAACTGGGAGTGCTGAATGGCTGGCAGGTGCAGGTGACTGATGGCCTTAAACCTTATGAGCGTGTGATTGTTGTCGGCCAAAGAAACCTGGAAGACGGACAAAAGGTCAAGGTCATACGGACAATCAGTGATCCACAACTACTAAACAGATGATAATAAGCGACACCGCCATACGCCAAAGAGTCAGTGTAATGGTGCTGACACTAATCGTGATTGTCTGGGGACTCTATTCCTATTTTTCACTGCCAAGGGAAAGCACGCCCGACATTACCATACCCCATGTCTTTGTCTCTACAAACTATCGCGGTGTCTCACCTGCTGATATTGAAAAATCCATTACCATCCCAATAGAGAAAAAGCTCAAGGGTCTGGAAAATGTAAAGAAGATTCAGTCTGTAAGTTCAGAAGGCGTATCCTCAATCAATATTGAATTTGTAACCGGCACTGATATCGACGAAGTCCTGCAGAAGGTAAGGGACAAGGTGGATGAATCTCTGTCAGAGCTGCCATCCGATATTGAGGAAGATCCTTCTGTATTTGAGGTGAATTTTTCTGAGCTTCCTATACTTGTGCTCTCTTTGAGCGGCAACATTGGCCTGGCCCGCCTTAAAAAGATATCGGAAGACCTTGAGGATGATATAGAGGCCATACCCGGTGTTTTGGAATGTGAAGTGAGCGGAGGGCTGGAAAGGGAGATACGCATAGAACCCTTTGCCGAACGTCTTGCCTATTACGGAATCCCCATCACATACCTGCAGCAGATCGTTTCCGGAGAAAATCAGAACGTCTCAAGCGGAGTCATTCAGATGGGGCAAGGGAGATTCCGCCTCCGTGTGCCTGGCGAATTCTCACTACCCGAGGAGATACTCGGGCTGGTAGTCGGCACCCATAATGGCGAACCTGTCTATCTGAAAGATGTGGCGCTTGTAAAAGACGGTTTTAAAGAAAAGACAAGCATGTCCAGGCTGAATGGCCGTGAAGCGGTAAATATCAGCGTTAAAAAAAGGACAGGTGAAAACATCATAGCCATTACGGACAAGATAGAGGAGGTGATACTTAAGGCAAAGCAGACCTGGCCTGAGGGTGTCGAGATAACAAAACTGATGGATCAGTCCAAGGATATCCGGAATATGATAGCGGACCTTGAGAATAACCTCATATCAGGACTCATCCTGGTAGTGCTTGTGCTTTTATTCTCAATGGGATTGCGAAATGCCGTTCTTGTCAGCCTGGCCGTCCCCTTATCCATGCTAATCTCTTTCACTGTGCTTCATGCACTAGGGATAACGCTTAATATGGTTGTGCTTTTCAGCCTTACACTTGCACTGGGTATGCTTGTGGATAATGCAATTGTTATCATCGAAAATATTTATAGGTACATGGAACAGGGTGTTCCGAGGTTTCAGGCCGCCATGAAGGCCACAAGCGAGGTGGCATACCCTGTGATCGGATCCACTTTGACCACTGTGGTCGCATTCTTTCCTCTGATATTCTGGCCTGGAATCATGGGCGAATTCATGAAATATCTGCCCATCACCCTTATCATCACCCTTTCTTCTAGCCTGTTTGTAGCCCTTGTTATTAATCCGGCGCTTGCGAGCTTTTTCGTGAAAGCAAAACGGTTCCCTGAAGGGAGCATGGTGGTTACAGCGGATGAGATACAAAAGGCAGGAGAGCGGCCTGTCTCCTGCAACACTTTCATACTAAAATGGTACAGAAAAACGCTGGAGTACTTCCTTGACCATCGTTTGGCCTTGGTTATCTCAACATTCATTCTCCTTATTATCTTTGTCCAGATATGGCTATTGAGGGTAGGTCTTGAAAAACCCGTGGAGTTTTTTCCACATATAGATCCAAGGGCATTTTATATAAATATGGATATCCCTGAAGGCGCAGATCTTGATTATTGTGACCGGATTGCGAAACAGGTGGAGATAAAGGCATGCGGCGCAGAGCTTACCCGATACAACAGTGGGGAAACCACTCTGGAATATTTATATACAGAGGCCATCCGCCCGATGCAGCACAAGAAATCAGACGGATCTGTATTCGAGGCCCCAGGCGACCTTGACAATATAGAGTATATATATTCGCGGACACAGACGACGACAGACGGCGGGATGCGTTTCAGCCAAAACA
>JAFGSM010000092.1 GCA_016934595.1 bacterium
CGATCGTATATTACAATATTGATCTTTAAATCACAGTATAATCTGTATTTTTTTATTGAATTTATAGTTGTCGGACAGCCTCCTATGAGCTGTGTTTATCTGTTTAATGGAGAGTTTCATTTTAACATGACTATAAACTTTTTCTCTTGTTTCCCCATCCCCATTCATCCATCATGCCGGCAAAATCCTTGAATATCCCGCCGGCATCGTGCGGGCCGGGCGCTGCCTCGGGATGAAACTGAACGGACATGATATAAAGATCAGGGATGCATATCCCCTCAAGCGTATTGTCATTCAGATTGATATAGGTAAACTCGAGGCCTTTGATTTTGATGGAGTCAGGATCTATACAGAATCCGTGGTTCTGAACGGTGATCCTTACCTTGCCTGTTTTGAGATCTTTTACAGGGTGGTTGACGCCATGGTGGCCGAATTTCAGCTTGAAAGACCTGCCGCCGAGGGCAAGACCAAGCAACTGATGTCCCAGGCAAATGCCCATGACAGGGACTTTGCCGATGAGTTTTTTTGTCTCTTCTATGATATATGGGACACCCTCAGGATCTCCGGGTCCGTTTGAAAGCAGTATGCCATCGGGACACATCTTGAGGACATCTTCAGCGGATGTCTGCGCCTTAACGATGCTTAACCTGCACCCTGCATCAATGAGCCTGCGGAGTATGTTTCTCTTTACGCCAAAGTCATAGACAACAACGTGGCGGCGGTTTTGCTCGGATGCGGCTTCTGCCTTTTTGAAAAAATCAGAATCAAGCCATGTCACCTCTTTGACCATGTCCCTGCCGATCAGCCCGGGGGCATCTCTGGCCTTTTCAACAAGCCCCTTTCTGTCAAGGTCGCAGGTGGATATCACAGCCTTCATAGCCCCTTTTTTTCGCAGCCTGAGCGTCAGCGCCCGTGTATCAACCCCCTCAATGCCCATGCAGTCATTTCGTATGAGAAAGTCTTCAAGCCCTTCTCTGGATTCCCAGTGCGAGGGGATCCTGCTTCGCTCCCTTACGATGAAAGCCCCCATATGGATGCCGCCGGATTGTGAGAACTCCGGATTTATCCCATAGTTTCCGATCTGGGGAGCGGTCATTACCACAATCTGTCCTTTATACGAAGGATCTGTAAGGACTTCTTGATACCCTGCCATACCTGTGTTGAAGACCATCTCGCCGGTCCTCTCTCCATTGACTCCAAAGGAGATTCCTTCAAAGACAGTTCCGTCCTCCAGTGCAATCATTGCCTTGGAGTTATATTTTTCTTGAGACATAAAAATCTTCCAGTACGAAAATCAAAGAGGAAATTAAGGCATCCTTCAAGGTAGACTTATATAGCCTGGTGATAATGAAGGATGCCATAATCTTAAACTTCAATACATCTTTGTGACAGATTCAGTCAGGCAGGTTTCATCTGAAAATTCCGGGTTCCGGCTTTCGCCGGAATGACGAAAAAATGATTTTCATGCACCTTTGAGAATCGAAAATTCATGGGCGTTTCGCCTTTTTATACCCAGCCTCTCAGCCTGCATGCCTCGGCGACCTTTGTGACTGACACCAGATATGCGGCCTGCCGCATATTGATCTTTTCCTGCTTGCTCATGGCATAAACATTGTGGAAGGCATGGGTCATCTTGACATCCAGCTTCTGATAAATCTCGTCCAGCTCCCAGTAATAGTTGTAGGTGTTTTGAACCTGCTCAAAATAGGAGACGGTCACACCTCCGGCATTGGCCAAAAAGTCGGGGATAACGAATACATTGTTCTGATAAAGGATGTCATCCGCCTCAGGTGTGCATGGGCCATTCGCAAGTTCGCACGAGATCTTGCATTTGATTTTGTCGGCATTATGCTCGGTGATAACCTGTTCCAATGCGGCAGGGTAAAGGACTGTCACCTCAAGCTCCAGCAGTTCCTCGTTCGTTATCGAATCCGTTTCAGGAAAACCCTGAAGGGTGCCTGTCTGCTGCTTATACTTTACCAATGCCTCAGGGTCAATGCCATTTTCATTGTAGACCCCGCCTTTGGAATCCGAGGCAGCCACCAGCTTAAGTCCTAGTATCTGGTTTCCAAGTGTTGCCGCATATTGGCCTGCATTACCGAAACCCTGAATGGCCATAGTCTTTCCTTCAAGATTTATATTCAATGCCTTTGCGGCCTCACGTGTCACATAGACGCCGCCACGGGAGGTTGCATCACCGCGTCCGGCAGAACCTCCGATAGAGATAGGTTTTCCTGTAATTACGCCAGGGTGATGCTGGCCCCGAATCGTCTCGTATTCATCCATCATCCATGCCATGATCTGGGGTGTGGTATATACATCCGGTGCGGGAACATCCTGTGTCACGCTGATGTTTTGCCAGACAGTGCGAATGTATGCCCTGGCAAGCCTTTCCTTCTCTGTTTCTGAAAGCTCCTTCGGATTGCACGTGACGCCTCCTTTGCCGCCTCCAAGCGGTAGATCCACAACCGATGTCTTCCATGTCATCCATGCTGCCAGGGCTCGGACCGTATCTATGGTTTCATCGGGATGCCATCGAAGGCCGCCTTTTGCAGGCCCGCGTGCAGTGTTATACTGAACACGGTAACCATGAAATATGCGGGTCGAGCCATCGTCCATCCTGACAGGGAGGATTACCTTTATTTCCTTCATCGGCCATCTAAGGAATTCATGTACGGCCGGCTCCAGTTCCAGTTTTTCAGCTGCTGCATCAAGTTGCTGTTGTGCCATTGAAAATGGGTTGACTTTGGACATTCTCTTACCTCCTTGATCATGATAATTATTGTTTTGTATATATCATTATTTTATTGTTTTGTATATATCATTATTTTATTATAATAATATGTCATTACTTCATTATTATGTCGAAATACAGGATCCGGTTTTTCCAGGATATATTTTATTGACCCTGACTCCGGCTTTCTCCATTGGCGACAATTTTTACGAGTTCGTCAAGAATACATTTATCCCAACATCCTGTCAAATATTTCAATATCCTGTGTCAAGGCAAAATAAAAATATCCACTATTCCGATCTATTTCAATATTCTGCGTCAAGCCATTTGGAAAAACACTATCCCAATATCCTGTCAACATCTGCCTTGTCTGCGTCCATTACATATGCGATTCCGGACATTTCGGCTGCTTCTCTTGTCAGCGCGCAGATATCATTGCGATCGATATGCTTTAATGCAAATTTGCGTTCCCCTGCCATGAGCTGCTGCAGTCCCTGGGTAAGGCGGTCAATGTATGTATAGACACCGAGCGCTCCAGGGGGGATCAGCTTGAAATCCTTGCCGTATTTTTCCTTAAGTTTCGGGCTTGTAACGAAGAGATCTGAAACATCAATCCAATCGCCTTTCTTTACGATCGGGGCCTTCTTTTTTGACTCATCCTCTTCAAAGAAGTGCGCAACCGTTCCGTTTTTCTCTATATCCTTTTCCATCTTCTTTCTGAGCATATTGGCCTGGGTATTGCCCACCATGGCAGCGGTCATTATGGAACGGCCCATGCAAACGGCCTTTATATATGGGGCGCCGAGCGCAAATGCCTTGAACATGTGATCTTCCAGGGAAATGCCGCCGGCTATGGCGCAATCGGGTATAAATTTCCCCTTTTTATCAAGCCTTTTCAGGAAATTATAAAGGAGACATTCGATCTGGACGGTGGGTATGCCCCATTCATTCATCATTCGCCACGGGCTCATCCCTGTGCCGCCTCCGGCCCCATCGACCGTCAGAAGATCGATCTTTGCCTCAGATGAAAACTTCACAGCCCTTGCAAGATCAGCGGGCCTGTATGCCCCTGTCTTCAGAGTTACATGTTTTGCTCCAACCTTGCGCAGGTGCTCCACTGTTTTATAAAAGCCTTCCTCATCCACCATGCCCAAACGCGAATGCCTCTCGAACTCCTTGAACTCACCGTCATTGAATGCCTTTTGAATCACTGGATCTTCCGGATCGGGCAGCACGATATAATTGCGTTTTTTCAGTTCAATGGCCTTTTTGAGATCAGGGATCTTCACCTCGCCGCCGATGTCCTTTGCCCCCTGTCCCCATTTCAGTTCAAAGATTTCTACGCCAAGCTTTTCAATGACATATTCAGGCACGCCTAAACGCGTATCCTCAACATTTGCCTGAACTACTATCCCGCCATAACCTTCATGCCATTTTTGAAATATCTTTACGCGGCGCTCCATCTCAGCCGAACGGACAACCCTGCCATTTTTTATCTCGGCGGCCATGTCCATGCCGCATATGTTTTCACCCGCCACCACCATGATGCCTGATATGGCAGCCCCGATCGCCATCCCCTCCCAGTGAATCCTGCCTATTTCTGTTGAGCCTACGGCGCCAGTGAATGCCGGAAAACGGAGCTTGATCTTGTCCCTGGCGCCTAGTTCAGTGCTGATGTTGACGGCAGGAAAGGTTGCCTTGTCGGAATCCGCCTCGACGCCAACGGCTCCCACACAGGTACCCTGGATGTTAAAGTGTGAAAAATCATTGGGGTAATCCTTTTCAGAGCCAGCGATCACCTCGCCGAAAGGTTCTGGATAGAGATTTTCCCTTCCTCTTAGGGCCGAGCGGCCGATTTCACAAAGGCCGGGGCAGCCGTCAAGGCATGTGACACAGATGCCGGAGATAGGGGCGGCCTTCACCCTGCTTTTTGTAAGTGTTGCCGGGCTTACATTCGGACTGCTTAAACTCATGATATACATCCTCCTTAATTGATAATGTTTACATCAGCCATTCGCCAATGAATGGAATGGACGGCAGTAGATTTCCTATTAAATATTCGAAGGATTTCCTGCCTGAACATGGTATAGAATGTATTCTAGCACCAATCTTATCGTATGTCAATAAAAGGATTATCAGGCTAAGAAAAATTACAGGGGCTTGAGCATGTCAACAATAGGCTGGTGATAATCTTTATGAATTTAATTTATATATATTAGGCATTTATGCCGACATAATAGTTGAATTTTTATTAAATTTAAGGTATTGTATATTTCAACAGTGACAATCCATGTTTTTTACGTGGAAAACAGGTTCTATTTTCATGATTTGTGGCGGCCCAAAGGGCCATGATCGTTTATCATGAAGATTCATTAAAGAATTTAACCAGATAATAAGGTAATACTCCATGGAAATTCGTCATCAACAAAGGATCGTATCGATACTTACCATTTTGAATGAGGCTGGCAGACCCTTAGGGGGCACAAGGATCGCCCAGAAATTACAGGATTTTGGGTTTGAGTTGAGTCAAAGAACCGTCCGTAATTATCTCATGGAAATGGATCAAAACGGCCTGACTTTGAATCTTGGCAAGAAAGGCAGAAGGATCACTCCAAAGGGGGAAGAGGAACTCAGATCCGCATTTGTGATTAACAAGGTGGGATTTATTGCGTCAAAGATCGATGCACTGACCTGCCAGATGGATTTTTCCCTTCGAAAACAAAAGGGAAGGATCATCCTGAATATATCCACAATGGATAAGCAATACCTGTATAAGGCCAATCAGCAGATTCAGAAGGTTTTTCGCGCAGGCATCGGAATGGGAAGGTTCCTCGTTATAGGTCTTCCATGCGCCAGGCTGGGGACTTTACAGATCGATGAATCAATGGCCGCCATTGGCACTGTCTGCAGCGTAACGATAAACGGGATACTTCTCAGTGAAGGAATCCCCGTAACATCCCGCTTTGGAGGTCTGCTTGAGATGGCAAATGGAGCGCCATTTCGATTCACCGAAATTATCCATTATGACGGGTCTTCCATCGATCCTCTGGAGATTTTCATAAAGGGGGGGATGACGGATGTCCTGCAGGTTGTTAGCACAGGCAATGGCAGGATAGGGGCAAGCTTCAGGGAATTCCCGAGTGTTGTCCTTCCCAAGGTTGAGAAGATCAAGAAAAGGCTCGATAAGATCGGTCTTGGCGGGATATTGATGATAGGAAAACCCGGCCGCCCTCTTTTAGAGATACCCGTTCCTGAAGGAAGGGCTGGAATGATCGTCTCAGGCGGATTGAATCCTATGGCAGCAGTTGAGGAGGCGGGAATCACAACGGATAATAAGGCCATGAAGACATTATTCGGATTCGATCAGTTGATCCCATATTGGGAGGTAAAGGTGTAAGATTGGGATATAAATATCCACAAAGTTTTTTGTGATATTGTGAAAGGATTATAGTATTTATCGAATATCGCATAGGAATTTCCATTTTTTTCATGCGGGTTTTCAGACAGTCTTATAAACGCATTTTTGATAAATGAAACGCCCATGAATCTTCGATTCACAAAGGGGAATGAAAATACCCAGAAGGGATTTTCAGACGAAAAAATATGTTTCCCGTGACATCAGCAATTCTCATTATGACCGCGCTTTCTTTTAAAAAGATGGGCTTTTTTAGGGTATTACCTGAATCTTGAATATACCTTTATTGC
>JAFGSM010000009.1 GCA_016934595.1 bacterium
CTATGAAATGCTTCTTAAACTGCCCAACATGACATCCGAGCTTGCAGCCGCTATCATAGACTGGCGTGATTCTGACAGTGATCTTACCCAGGGCGGGGCAGAGGATGAGTATTATCTCCTTCTTGATGAGCCCTATTACTGCAAGAACTCAAACCTTGAGAGCGTGGAGGAGGTGCTTCTCATCAAGGGCGCCTCAAAGGAATTACTGTATGGTGAAGACACGAACCGAAACGGATACCTTGACAGTAATGAAAACGATGCAGACAAGGGCGCGCCTTCAGATAATTATAACGGAAGACTGGACCGCGGATTTTATGAGTATGTAACTGTGTATAGCATGGAGCCCAATGTGGACAGCGAAGGGGAAAACAAGCTAAACATAAATACAGGGGGGGATGAGTTTTCCAACCTCGTCCAGGATGTCATAAAGGATGAATTCAAGTTCCGAGAGATTATGACTACCCTTCGGTTCACCAATTTTGATAGTGTGCTTGATTTTTATATCAGGTCCGGGCTGACCGAGGAACAGTTCAAACAGATAGAGGGCAAATTGACTACATCTTCACAGGAAAACATTACAGGTCTTATCAATATCAATACTGCCCCTAAGGAGGTTCTCATGTGTCTGCCAGGCCTGGTTGAGTCTGATGTGGATGCCATTATTCAAAAGAGAAACTCCGGTGATATTGATAAAAAATCTTTGGCCTGGGTGGCGGAGCTCTTGCCTCAAAAGGCAGGCGCCATCGGGGCCTATCTGACTACGCGTTCATTCCGATATTCTGCCGATATCATAAGCCTGAGCGGTGACGGCAGGTCATATCAGAGATACAGGATGATTGCTGATACAGAGGACAATGATTTTAAGATACTGTTCTGGAAATCCCTTAAAAACATTGGCTGGCCCCTTGATCAGCAGATTATCAAAACACTTAGAGCCGGAAAGACTCTGGAGGAATTATGATCGATAGCTTGAGGTGGAAAAACAAATTCCAGAGGGGCAAAAAAATACTTGGCCTGGCCATTGAGGAGAAATGCATTTTTGCTTCCGAAATGCATCATGACGGTGAAGGATATCGGGTAAAAAATGTGGCACAAATGGATTTCTCTGAAACCCTGTCCTTTGACAAGCCCGACAAACTTGGGGAATCGCTGGCACAATTTATACGTGAAAATAAACTGTCGGCAAAAAGGGCAGTCATAGGTCTTCCTGCAAGATGGCTA
Organism: bacterium; assembly: GCA_016934595.1. GTDB lineage: Bacteria > SZUA-182 > SZUA-182 > DTGQ01 > JAFGSM01 > JAFGSM01. The sequence goes on from JAFGSM010000009.1 coordinate 1,222, forward strand.
ATGATTCGTCAAAAAACCATGCCCCCATCCACAGGAGAATCAGTGGCAGGGATATTAAGGATACATGCGGAACATGAGTTTTCAATCAATCCTGATGAACTGGTTATAGATTATACCGGCAATGTCGCTTCAGACAGGTCCAGCCAGTTGTCTCTTGGCGCTGTTCTGCGCAGAAAACTGAACAGTGTCCTTGGGACAATGCGTGCAGCCGGGTTAAAGGCAATTTCGGTTACCGCTTCTTCAATTACTTTAAGGATACTGATCTGCAAGAAAACAGGCATGCCCTTCCCGGACTATTTTCTCTGCATAAGATCTGAATATTCGGAATTTCTGGTTGGTAAGAATGAGCAGGTCGTTGATATAAAACATATACCCGGTAGTATATCAACCGGGGCAGATCATTTGATCTCTGAGCTTCGGAGAATAGTCTCCCTTTGCGGGGCCGGGGAAAATGCAGGAGAAAAAAGGACCCTGATGATCCTGGACCTGTCGGATTCCGATGAACAGCGATTGCCGGAAATAATCAAGTCGCTATCAACCCTGGTGGATGTCACAACCTGTGATATAAAGGCAGTATTGAAAAAAATGGATATCTCGCAGGTCTCAAGCAGGAAGAAGTTTTTGCCCTCTACTGCACTCGTACAGGCATTTGACATCAGGGATTCATTCTATCCGGATTTCGCCAATTCACGCATGAATGAAAAAGTCGTCAGGATCAAGAAGAACCAGGTTATATGGGCGTCGGCCATAGCACTTTGCCTGATTATATTTGTGTTAAATATGATTTTCACATGGAAATCGGACAAAAAAGACATTGCCGAAATGAAATTAAAGCTGGCGGAAATGAGCACGGATGTAAAATCTGCACAGGATATTGTTCAAAAGGCGGGTTATGCCCGCAAATGGTATTCTGACAGACCTGAAATCCTTCGGTGCCTCTATGAGTTGACCATGGCCTTTCCCGTAGAGGGAAGCATCTGGGCAACAAATTTCGCATTGAATGAAGATATGAAGGGAATAGTTTCAGGCAGGGCAGTCAATGAAAAGAGTGTCGTTGAAGTTCTTGACAGTATCAAGGCCAGTAATCTCTTTTCCGATGTGCAGATGATCTATCTCAGGGAGAGCGGGCAGAGTTCACAGGAGGTATCCTTTTCAATGAGTTTTTCTTTCGGGAATAAAGGATTGTAGCAATGGTACTGTCAAAACGCGAGAGGATGATAGCTGTTGTTACCCTGCTTGTAATGCTGGTATTTATACTGGACAGGTATGTGGCCACACCTTTTATGGATGCACAGGAGAATATCCGCATAGAGAAACAGGGCCTGATAAATGAGATGCAGCATGCTGCCAAGGTGTTCAGGCAGAGGAGCAGGGTAAAGGCCGAGTGGCAGGAGATGCTTAAAGGGGGACTTGAAAGTGATTCCTCAGTCATGGAGAGCAGGGTGCTTAATGTACTCGGGGATTGGTCCCGTGAATGCGGTATTTCTATTTCTTCTATAAAGCCTGACCGCAGCAGGAATGAATCAAACAGCCTGATGGAGATAATTTTTAATGTTGCGTGCAGGGGGAGCATGGATTCGGTAGGCCGGTTCATGTGGCAGATAGAAAACAGCAAGTTGCCCTTGAGGATAACCGAATTCCAGCTAGGTTCACGGGAGGAGGATGGAAGAGACATGGCGCTGCAACTTAAATTGTCTGCTGTCTATCTTTTCCACGAAGTAACCGGTGAAACCGCCAATGTCGGGAAGGTCTTAAAGGAGGAACCGGATCTATGAATATCTGCTCATTTAGGACATGCGGCCTCGCCCTTATCCTTTTATTGTCTGCGGCAAGTGCAGGTGGTGATGAGAACAGCAAGGCCAAACCCTCCTGGGAGGATTTTAGAATCATCTCGGCAAGGAATATCTTTTCGCGAAACCGTCAGCCCGATATCAAACCTGTTTTTTCCGAATCCAGGCAAATGACGGTGGTGGAACAAAAAGAGGAAAGCTTTCTTATCTTAAGAGGCATTGCCAGAAAGACCGATCAGTATGTGGCATTTGTCGAGGACAGCAGGTCAAGTGAAATGAAGCAGGTCTACAGGGGTGATAAGATCGGCAACGGGGAAATAACTGCCATATCAATCGATTTTCTTACATATGAACTTGAAGGCAATGCCATTAAGGTAAAAACAGGTATGGCGTTTGAAGGCAAGGCTGCAGGAACAATACCCGGCAGTTTTCAGGGTTTTGGATCATCGCAAAAGAATTTTATGAATTTTTCACCAGGGGCTCAAGTTGAATCGCAGGCAGCCCCGCAGGATGAAAGCAGTAATGCCATTTTACAACGGTTAAAGGAAAGACGAAAAAAGGAGCTGGGACAATGAGCTTGATAATCAATAACAAAAGACATAGAGAGCGCAGCCTTTTAAGAGCCGGTAATAGAATGGCTAAGGTATCAGCTGTTATACTTGTCATCCTGACGATGCTGATCTTTGATATCGGCAGGGATTCCGAGGCGCTTGGAAAAGAAAAGGATATTCTCTTAAACTTCAAGGATACACCTGTGGAAACGGTCCTGGACTATCTTTCCGAGGCCGCCGGGCTGGTTGTAGTGTATAACTATGCGTTGAATGACCGGATAAGCGTCATAAGTAAACAGCCACTTGATACTGAAGAGGCGGTTTCGCTTATAAATACAATCCTGAAGGAGAAGGGATATACTGCATTAATAATGGGCAGGACCCTCAAGATTGTACCCCTGAACGAGGCAAAAAAGATGAATGTCCCGGTCCGGACAGGCACGAATCCCGAGGAGATTATCCCCGGAGATGATATTGTGACCTATATTATACCGGTCAGGTATGCGGATGCTGTCAACCTGAAGGAAAATCTTGCATCACTTATTTCCGAAACCGCAGATTTTACTGCCAACAGCGATACAAATACCCTTATTATTACCGATACAACGGCAAATATAAGACGGCTTGCCGAAATCATTAAATCCATAGATACCTATGTGGCAACAGTTTCAGTA
>JAFGSM010000093.1 GCA_016934595.1 bacterium
CTCGGATGGGACAACGCCGTAAAGATATTCTTCTATATCCACCACGTTTATAATCATGAGATTACTGTCCTTTTTCATTATATCCAGAGAACCTCGCACGCTTTTTTTCTCGCCCGAGACAGTGAGTGTGATAGGGGGAGATGCCGCCTTTATCCTGACCCTGGAAGCGTTCATTACCTTATTATTTATCCTGATCCCTGAATCTGAAAACTCCACGGTCAGGTTGTCGCCCCTTGCCTCCGCCTTTCCGTCAGCTATGACATCAATGCCTTTTCCCGATATCAGAGCAGATTTTGCCTTTCTGGCAAGGGCAACGCGCACCAAAGGCCTTTCAACAGGTTCAGGTTCGGGCGGCAAAGGAGGCGCAGGAGGCACAGGTTTCCCAATCGCCTCCAGAGCCTTTCCTCTTAATATCTCGACAGAAAACCTCTGAATACCTTCCGGATGATCCTTCATATAATGGTCAAAGGCGCTAACGGCTTCCTCATACCTCTGAAGGTCAAAAAGCAAAAGCCCCTTCTTATAGAGGGCCGTTTCCCCGAATTCCGGATATTCTTTCAGGATTTGATCGTAGGTCTTCAGGCTCTCATCGAAATTGTCAAGGAAATTGGCAAGCAGGGACGCCTTGTGCAGCAATGCCTTAGCCTTTGTCTTTGGATACTGGGTGACCTCGTAAGCGGTTTCATAGCTATCCAGGGCCTCCATGTACTTTCCGACATCTATGAGATAGCTTGCATAGTTCAGGTTATACTGGGCAAGCCTCTCCATATCCAGGTTCTGTGCATGAAGCACGGCGCCTGATAAAAAAAACATAATGATAGAGATAATGCAGGTAAAAATAATGGCAAAATTAATATTCTTTCTTCTATTATCAGTCATTCTCTTCTTTACAATATCCATCTTCTATCTCCCGTCTTTCCTTTTTTACGCCTGATATAACAGTTCAACCTGATAAGTTTCTTATGTTGAACATGCTACTCCCCATTGTCACCGATGAGATCCCTTAGCGAGGCAAGTCCTGGATTGCCGGGGTTCAGCACCAGGGCCTTGTCTATCAATCTTCTTGCATCCTCTGTTCTTCCTTTTCCCACAAGATAGCGAACATACGTCTGATACAGCCTCGCCTCGTATGAATATATGCCTATGCCCCTTTTTAAAATCTCCTCCAGCTTTTCGTCCTCCCCTAGCTGTTCCAGGACAAAGGTCATATAAATATAGGCATCCTTGTCATCCTTTAAAGACAGCACCTTGTCAAGAACCTCATAGGCATTTCCGTAGTTTCCGTTGTTGAAGTATTCCAGAGCCTCCTTCTTGAGCCTGGCCACCTTTTCCTCCAGTTCCTTGCTGTCCAGGGCCATTTCCTTGCCGTCAGGGAAAGGAAGATCAAGAAGTGTCTTGACAGTGATCTCGCCTTTAACCCTGAGGTCCTTCTCCTTCATTGAGCCCAGATAATTCCCATTAAGGGCAAGTTGCATGGCGGATTCTATATTGACATCATTCCCGTATATATTGTTGGACTCAAGCTTGACATCCCCTGAGTCTATGAAAATTCCTGTGCCGTTTTCCTTTATTGCGCTTTTCACGATCTTTCCTATGCCGCTTTCGATCACGATCCCCTTTTCGAACTTGGATATCTGCACACCTTCTATATCAAAAGGCATCGTGCTTTTGATATGAATGCCAGAGCCTCCGGTCTGAAGGATCGTATCCTTTATAATAAGACTGGCATCATTTACCCTTATTCCGTCCTGAGCGTATTCAATTATACTGTCTCTCAAAATAAGCCTGCTGTTTTCAGATGCATTTATACCGCCCCAGGCATTTCCCTCCACCCCTTTCATCCTGGCGCCTGTGATGGTCAATTCCCCCTTGAGCGTGATCATTGTCCCTGGCTCAAACTCAATTTTTGCGCCTTCTTCAACAACAAGGGCCTTTGATGCGGGTATCATCAATGATTCTTTAACACGATAATTCCCTTTTATCAGGGTGCCAAATATCTCGCCTGAGAGCACATGTTCCTGGAAAAAGGGAACGGTCACTGCCAGGGTCTCTTCCGGCTTACCAATGTTTCCGACATTATCCACCCCCAGAATCCGGTAATAATATGTCGCTCCATCATTCACAGATGCATCCAGATATTGAAGCTGTTTGGTCTCCGCGGTCTTTTTAAACCCCTCGATAGGGGTATCGCTTCTGAATATATATATGGCCGATGTCTCGGTATCAGGTATTGTCCAGGAGATGTGGATGCCCTCCTCTGTAACACTTGCCTTTATATCCTTAAGAGGCGCAGGGGGGATGGCGTCTATATTTATCATATGGTCGGTTTCATGCCATTCCCGTTTTGTGCCGTCAGGCTTCGATGCCCTTATCGTAAGCACCTGGTTTCTTGCATAATCCTGCGGCTGAACCATATAGATGCCTTCATATACTCCCGAATCGGACTCGATCATCTTAAGAGACCTCTTGAATTCCCCGATGTCGAAGACAACATCAAGGCCCTTGTCGCCCTGCAAGGCCACCGCTATCTTGTCATCCGTCTTGAAAAAAGAATCCTTGATATTTGTAACAACCCTTATTATCTGAGGTATCTTGCTGCTTTCAGGCAATCCGGGCAGGACATTCGAGATCTTCCACGCCCAGTCATATATGATATTCTTGAGCTGCGCCTCGCCCGAGCTTGACACGATCAATCCGACAACCATGCTTGCCGCCCCTATCGGACTTGTTGCAACCGACAGCTTTCTCTGGGATGATTTGTCACGCCATTTCCCAAGAAGCCTTCCGTCCGCCTTGAATAACCTTACCTCTGCATCCACCTTGTAATATTCAAGCAGGGCGACATTGATATTGCTTACAGAATAGATATGGATTGCGACTATCCCGTCTACATTCAGATCCCTGGCCAGTTTTTCAACCGGAATCTTATTCGGGTCGCTGTCCTTAACCGCATCCTTTATGTGCCTGAAGGATTTGGGAGAAAAACCCTTTCCTACAAGATAATTCTCCAACGTGGCCCTTATCAGGTTTTCCGCGAAAGGATAAGACTGATCAGCCTCTTCAAATGTAGGAGGAAGGACAGCTATATTTCTTGGAAGGTCCTCTGTCTTTATATAATAGACCTTCTTGTCCTCTGCCACATCTGCAAATGAAGCAGGCAACAGGGAAATAAAACAAAAAAACGGGACTAAAACAGCTATAAAAATCCTAATTTTTCTTCTTCTTCTCATCTTCTTCTCCAAGGTTCTGTTCTATGTCAAAGGATTTCTTCAATTTCTTGAAGGACACCTCGCCCTTTATCCTCATCTTTTTATCATCGAGACCCACCCTTCCATCTCCAACTACATTTATGATCGGGGAATTCATGAAATACTCGGGTATCTTAAGCTCCTTCCTGCTGATGTCGCCCCTCATGTAAAACTTATGGAAGGGAAGGGAATCCTCGATATTCGAAGGGTTCAGTTTGACCCTCTTTAGTATTTCCAGGATGAATTTCAATCTCCTGTCAAGGTTCGAGAGCTTGATTACCTGGCCATCTTTTACAGACACCGTCACCTCCCCTGCCACCGAGTTTTCAATATCATCCGGCGTCTTTCCATTTCCCGATGCATTGAGCCTGATATCCACCTTTCCTGTCAGATATACAGGAAGCTCTGAAACAAAGCATCCTATAAAATGAGGAAGCTCTATGTCATGTCCATCCAGGGCCAGATCAAAAAAAATCCCCTCTTCCATGCCCAAAAGGGAGGTTATACCAAGCTTGCAGAAACAGTACTCCCCTGTCGCCTGTATAAAGGCCTTGTCATCCTTGAGTTCAAAACCAATATCAACCCCATCAGTGAAATAATCATTATATTTCAGGTCCCCAATATGGATCCTGCCCTTGAAGGTTTTTTCATCCAGAAAGCCTAAATCAATGGGGCTTTTTCCGGCATCTTCAGCAGGCTTTGATGAAGGAGTCGCCGCAGAGCTTAGGAACTGGAATCTTTCAAGGTCAAGATCAAAAACCCCTTTCTCCATAGCCAAAGACCCTTCGGTGGAGATATTGAAATCCTGCGAATCCAGGGTTGATGTGAAGAACTGCCTTTCCTCTTTATGGCTTAAAACGGCGTTTATCTTATAGCCTGCATATATAAGGTCTTTTATATTCCCTGTCAGGGCAAGCTCATTTAGATGAAATGGATATCCGAATCGCCCCTTAAGATCAGCGTTCCCCCCATGTGAAGAATTAAACGAGAGATTATCCATTGTTATACCTGTCTTTTCGCCCGCCTTTATAAAACCGAGGTTTAATGCCGCTAAATTTATAACAAGCATTTCCGGTTCATTCTGGTTTAAAAGAAGTTCAAAGGTATCTTGCCTGCCTGATATCCGGCCTCTTGCTTGCAAAAGCTCAATCTTCTCAACTGGCCCATCTATCAAAAGACCTGAGATATTCAATCTGCCTTTAGGGGTCAACCCTGCGATCTTCATCCCCTGAAAGGCTTCATCAGCCGCTTTTTTGATATTAGGGTCCTGCATCACCTTGTTATATATATCCCCAAGATCAACCTCAAGATTTTTTACTTTAAGGTCGATCACCTTCTGATTCTGATCAAAAACGATATCGCCACCCTCGCAGATGTTCCTGTCCAGCTCGATTGAGATGAAATCCAGGGATATGGATGGACCGGTTTTAGAAACATGGGGTTTTTCTATTCGTATGAAACCTATATCAGGCAATCCCCATTTCGATTGCGGGACTATCGCGGCAGGCTGCATTGCACCAGGCTGCATGGCACCTTCGGTATGCGATGGCTCAGGTTTTTGTTTGGTTACGCCGGATGACTGTGCTGCAGCACCAAGGGATGATGGATGACCTGCATTTTTAAACGGCAGTCCTTTAAGGTAGATAGTATCGGCCGTCAATTCAAAATCCCCGGCGGCAGGCTCAATGGAATCAGCCATTGATTGAATATCTCCTGCTGCAGGCTCAATGGAATCAGCCATTGATTGAATGTCCCTGTCAACAGGCTGTTTTGAATCTCCCATGTGCGGGGAATCAGGTTTTTGCCCTTGCGCTCCCGCGGGTTCAGCATCGAGCGGCAGACCGTTCGCATCAATGCTCAAATCCTTGCTATATGCCTTTTCTCCTTCTGCCATTTCAGCATCAGCCCCTTGAGCGAGCTTCTGCCCGTCATTTTTTAAACCCTTCTCCCCCAGAGAATATGAAAGATTGACCTTTTTTATAAAGCTCCCGTCAAAGTTGACCTCATCCGCCTCCATCTTTAGGATGTCAGGTGCGTAGCGGATCAGCAACCCCTTTGCGGCTATATTCTGTACCGCTATATCCTGCATGAAGTCCTGAGGAACCAAAGAGAGTGTTTTCAAAACCCCTGTCAGCGCCTCAAGATCGACCTTGCCGTCGCTTATCCTTAACTCTAAATTAGGGGGAGAAAGGGAGATTATCTTTATCTGAGCAGATACCAGCAGATTCAACTCATTAATTGAGAGTTTGTTTATCCCGATATCTGAAAGTTTGTCATTTTCCCTTTCAAGGGTTATTGTAGAATCAACGGTTATGGTCTGAGATGCAAAGGAAGGGCAAAGGTCAAGGTATAGGATTAAAAATGAATATATACCTAAGATAAGCGGAATAAGAAGGGCATTTTGTTTCCTCATCAGTATCCCCCCGGGATGATAGAAGGCGATAGCCTGTCATGCATACATGAAACATCCATCAGATTTTGAAGCTTCTTTATTTTAACCTAACCCGGACAAGCCAGAACCAAATTCACGACGGCATGAATCTGCATGAACGTTTTAAAATCCGGCATCCAGTATTTAAATTCATAATCCTTGTATTGGGTTTCCTTAATATTTCATCAGATACTTTTACACTTATCTATTATAAAAATCAACTTTTTTATCAATCCCGTCTTAATTCCCCTTTGCGAATCAAAGATTCATGTGGGTTTCACATAGAAAAAAAGGTTCTTTATAAAATTTAACGATATGGTAAGGATTGGATAAGTTTGAGATTTATGGACAGGATAAAGCCGCAGGTCGCCCACAATTTCTTTCTCAACCTGTCCAGACCATTGTGCCAAGTACATAAGAGGCTGCATATTATACAGAGAAAAGTTTCATTAGTTGGTCTCTATATTCCTGACATATGTCACTTCGAAGGCTTTGCATGGCCTGTACTGCTGGAGCCGGTTGGCGAATGTGAAGACATCGTTCATTTCATAGTGCTGGAAGATATCCAAGCCGCGATCCAAAATGATCTTCCATCCGTGGTCGGTTATGATATGTCGGGCATGTATAGTTCCGCTGGAATTGAATCCCCAACTGAAGCTGATACCCACTGTTGAACAGGATTCTTTGATCTTTTCAAAGTTCTCCTGTTGCTGAACACCTTTGAATTCATCCTCTGTCGTCACCAGATGAACGGCGACCTCTTCCTCCCGAGATTTGTATTTGACTACTGTTTCAAGGAATTCCATGAGGTTTCGAATCTGATAGAAGAGACGAATGTAAGGGTCGGTGACTGTGATTTTGCCAGCACCGCGCAAGTAAGGACCAAACAGGGCATCAAAGGATATTCCACGCTGATTTTCCTGGAATGTTAAATGCTGCTCCTTAGCTAATGGCTCAGCATTGGCAAGTAATTCTTCAACAGCGACAGAACAATCCGCCAGCTCATTTGGGCCGTAAAGCTCTTCTGTATCACCACCTTCGGCGATGCCCTTATGGTAATACTGCGGATATTCCTCCTCTTCAAGGGTTGTTACCCGCTTCTCCTGGCCTGACGTATCAAGATATCTAAACCGAACTGGAGGATATGTGGTGTCGATTCGCATCACCTGATCTTTGACGCGTTTCCGCCCTTCAATGGAAAATCTAAGGAGTTCCTCAATATCGTTCTTTGATGCCCCGCCTTGTGGAAAAAGGATCTTCATCAACCCGGAGAAGGTCTTGTTAATGCCGTCTCTGTCGCGGGTGGATATGTCGGAAGAAAGGGAAAAGTATCCCTTGTAACGATCTGAATAATCGTGGTTGCGCATTGCACGAAGGATTTCTGCAAGGTAATCCACCACGAAACCATATCCGCCGGCAAACATCTCACCGCGAAGGATATCCACCTCCCAGCCTGGGATATAGAAATGGATTCGGTCGATGAATGCCGAGTCATAAAACTTCTCAGGCAACTCACAGAACAGATCAAAGTGCTTAAGCATGTAAGGAACGGTATGCTGGGTATTCCCGACAAAGGCCATGGAAGCCTCAGCGCCGATAGTTTCAACGCCTCTTGAAAAGGACTTGTTAGCCATATAATTCTTCATGATGTCCACAAGGGTCTTATCCACGCGCTTTTGCTTCCCTGCGAATTCATCAAAGGCAACAACATCCCAGTAGCCGACCAGGCCGATCTTTCCTGAAGCATTGTTTACAAAGAGCTTGGGGACGGTGACTTCACCGCCTGAGATCAGTATCCCATGGGGGGAGAATTCGGAATAGATGTGAGACTTTCCTGTTCCCTTTGGACCGAGTTCGATAAGATTGTAGTTGCGCTCGCAGAAAGGAATGAGGCGAATAACCTGAGTCAGTTTGCTTCGCTTGCCGAACATCTCCGGGTTGAAGCCTATGCTCTGGATGAGTAGATCGATCCACTCGTCCAAGGTGAATTGTTTGCGGGCCTCTACATAACCATCAAAGTCGAAGCGGGATAACTGAATCGGTTTTAGTGACGACAATATCCAGGGGCTTGCATTTTTTTCTTCCGTGAACTCATACTCGATATCCGCAATACACCAGACCCCGCTTACCAGTAGCCTGGGGTGGGCCTTGACCGTGCCTGAATCGACCAGCACCTTCTTGATCCCGAGATTAGCGAACCCAGCCTCATAGACGTCTGATTTTTCATTCAGCGCCACGGCGATTTTATCGATGACCTTATAGCGCCCTTTTTCTTTGATATTCGAGCGAACCAGGCCAGCTTCATTCCTGTGGACATAGTGCTTACGCAAGATCTCCTTAACGGTTTCGATGCCGGTCTGGATGGTGGCATCATCACTTGTTGCGCAGTACTGCCCCAATAAATACTCAAGAACATAGGAGGGAACGATTGCATTGCCCTTGACGGTCTTGACGAGATCCTTCCGGACAACGAGACCGGGGAAATGGGTATTTATTTTTTGGTCAAGTTCGTTCATGGTTCACCCACCCTTTAAAAATCAAAATCGCTGGTAAACGACCGGCGCATCAAGTACCGGAGCGATTTATACTCTTTATAATGAGATGTCCCTGTAAGCTTCTCATCCAAACGCAGAATAACCTCCTGACCATTGACTTCATCCGCCTTGCGGGTCAGCACGAATCGAACCTTAAGCTCCCGGTCTCTCGGGTTATCCGAGGTCAGGTCAAAAGTCAAGTCGTGACAATCCGAAATCAAATCCCCCGCCTGGGTGTAGACACCTGCCCGTAGGTTTCTCGGTTGGACCTTGTCGGTAACAGGTTGCGCCTGATAGAGCGCAACAGCCAGTTGCCCTGAGGTGATCACCGTGCTCGAACCACGCAAGATATCCACCTCAACCATCGAGATATCGCTCTGCCGTTTCTTGTTGATATGAATGATCGGGATAACCACTTCCTGTAAGGATGCCCCGCCATGGACATAGCGGCTTCCTGAGCCCTTGAGGCGAAGACGGTTAATGGATTTGGGGATCTGTACCTCGACATCTCCAGAGAGCCCCAGTTCACTCGACTGAAACTTCAGGAGGCTCGCTACCTCTCTCAGCCCCTTGCCAAGCACAAACCGCCGGTCACGGAACAGTATCTGGTCCCCCTCGGCATCGCCACCTGAAAAGTCGCTTTCATCAATGGCGCGGTTTTGATAAATGAAGCCATGGTCCGAGGTCACCAGCAGATTGTTTACATTGGCGCCAGTGAGCTTCTTGATTATGCGAATCAGCTCCTGCAGGGTCTCTTCGACTGCCTCGAATACCCGTTCTTCAGATTCACGCTTGTCGCCAGTGGCATCGATGCGGTTTTGGTATACATAAATGACATTGTAGTCACGGACAAGCGCACGGGAATCATCCTTGTTTAAGGCCATGAGTTCCTCTGCTTTGATTGCCGTTGCCCGTTGCGAAACAGCCTGGCCAAGGATCTTGCTGCGGTTGGCAGTGCCTTGCGAGCTTTGGCCATCCACCAGGACCGTTCCCGTTTCGTTGTCAGCCAGGGCCAATTTTTTGTTTGGCAGCAATGCAGCCATCCCAAGCTGGGTATAGCTTGGCAGCATTGAGAGGCCCGGCTCTAGTTTAGCCTCATACCGGTCTTCCTGACGAATGAGGCTCAACAATTCATCGCCGATTTCATAGCGCAGGGCATCGGAGATGATCACGCAGACCTTGTTGTCCTTTCTCATGAAGGGACGCACCCAGTGATCGAAGAAATCCTTCTGTGTCGGGATGGCCATGGCGCCCCATTTGGGCGCAGAGTCCAAAAAGGATTGCCAGCAGTCATTCACCTTCAGCAGATAATTATTGGAGTAAAGGTTCTCTATCTGCTCGGTCAGGTCATTCATGAGTGATGACTGACCTGAGCATCGGACATAGTGGATGAACTTGCGGTAAAGCTGATCCAGGCGAAACCAGAACCGGCTATATTTTTGAACACCGTCCGTCAAGGTGTCCATGGACAACCGGGCTTCTTCCAGCGCGTGAATGAACATCGCCGCGTAATCGATCGCCTCATATAGATTGCGAAACTCCCGGTACCAGTGACTCTGTCGCCGTTGCCGAACCCAAAGCATTACATCACCGCTTGAGACCGTTCTCGAGGCCACACCCCGGACCAGATCGTTGATGATCTTCTGGTCGATCAGGCGGAAATAATCCAGAGCGATCAGATCCCGGAAATCCCGTTTGGCCAGATCCTGCTCAATACCCAGGTGTTCAGCACACTGACCTGAAAGAGTCTCAAAAGAGCGCTCAAACCGGCGGCTATCCTTCCATCGTTTAAGGAATACCAGCGCATCGTTTGATAAGTGGTTAGTGGTTGGCGACGAGTCGTTTGTTTTTCTTTTTTCTTTACTATTTCCTATCCACTTATCACTATCCACTTCTCTGTAGTAGCACTCCTTAAAAAGCTGGATGACAAAATCCTTCATCCCAGGCATGGATGATTCATAGCCATAAGCCCGTTTCATTTGCTCCCAGAGGAAACCGTCCAGTGCGCAGCGTCCGATCAGCTTGATCTTTTCATCTCGCCCGTCTGCGAGTTCAGCCAGCAGGTTTTCCACTACCGCATCCATACGGGCATCACTCCCTGCGCACACGGCAAGCATCTTTAGCCGGATCATCCCTGGTGTATCGTCGCGCTTGAGCAGCCGCTTCAGAGGCTCCCTTCTTTTGCCGGATTGATAGAACTCAGGGTGCCCCTGCACCACATCGGTGAACTCGATTCCAAGGCCCAATTCAGAGAGCCATATCGCCGTCTGGTCGGTCCGGAACTCGCCATAGGCCAACTGCACATCCAGGAGCCAGTTTTCCATATCCGGAGGCTGGATGCCTTCGCTGTAGATCAAAAACTTCTGTTTGGGCTGCTCACGCAGGATGCGGTGCTTTACCCCAAATTCATTGTTTTTCAGCTCAACCTTTTCAATGCCGGTCAATTGCAGCGTTTCGAAATCATCCCTCAATTCCTGCTTTGTGTCATACCAGAAGACGATACGGTGACGTTCAAAGAGTTTCGTTAGCGCCTGGGCGATCCGGTCATTCATGTGACTTTCCAGCGCCGTTTTCGCCGAAGAAAACATTCAGATTTTTTTGAAAATCCAGAGACAGCGATTGCACACCACGATAATTTGTTAATAAAAGCTTCTGTATATTCATATATTAATCCTCCTTAGCAACCAGGCCGGGGATTTTCTTGAGGGCCGCGCCGAACTTACCATAATTTACCTTTACCCCGTCATCAAGATCTATTTCCACCTGCGCGGTGGCCAGGGGGTAGAGCGCTTCGCGCTCATAGTCCTCCACCTCCTTGATCATTTTATTCAGCCTTTCTATTTCTTTCAATGCCTTGGTCTTTTCCGCCTGTAAGGCACCCGTGCCGGTTTCGATTCGCTTAAGATGATCGACACTGGAGCAGAGTTTAGTGCGGAATTCCCTAAGATAGTCGTTCAGCACCACGCTGACCGTGTCCGGTCTGTAGCGGTGCATATAAATGAGCGCATTGAAGCTGCCTTTGGGGCTGGAGAAAAGCCAGTAGATGGGGCGCTTCTTGTAACGCTTCACATGGTCGTTGTAAAAACCCTTTAGAAAATACTTGCGGATGTCCTTCCCAAGGGCCTTTTCTATGAACCTGAGGTTCTCTTCAAAGTGATCCTTACCAAAGGTAACACGCAGGAATTTACGGAACCGCTCACTGATATCATCAGGGAACCAGTCGCCATCCAGGATGGGGATGACATTGTCGTTATCCGCAGGGAAACTCGGCTCCGGAATCTGCTTTAAATAGTCATCGATTGACTCGCCCTGGTTGGCCAAAATCAATCCAGGCTTGTCCAGAGAATAACGGCCAAACATGCAGCCCACAGCATAGGAGATGAACTCCTTCATTGTATCTGCAAGGAGCAGCGCCTCCAGCTCTTCCTCGCTTTTATCGCCGCCGTAACGATAATAGGGATTGCAGGTCAAGGTAATCTCGTTGATTGGGACCTCTGGATTCAACTCATCTTGCAAGCCATAGGCATCAATGAAGATACGGTTGTTTTCTTCCTCCAGCCGTTGCATCTCCAAGGTCATGTCGCGCCAATGGGTGCGGAGCTTGGTGTAGGTATCCTTGAGTGTGGATTGGCGGTAGTCGGGGTACAGTAGTGGGAGGTTGGTGAAGTCCCAGGATGTTTCGTAAGAGTCCCAATCTTTCTTTGACTTTTGGATTAGCCTTCTTGGAAGTTCAATGAATGCTGTTTGATTCATTCTAAGAATTGGAAGCGAAGCTATTTGTCCAGCTTCGAAATTTAAAGTCGGTGATATGTTTGCCAAAAATCTTCTCACCATTATGGTGTTAGAATACCCGAGTAAAAACATTAACTCATTTTCAGATGGTGAAAAAATTGAACAACCAGCGACATCAAACAGATAACCAGATGGATAATACCTCATGGCCAAATGGCTACTGGAGATTTTTGACCAACTTACACAAGGCTTAAAGTATTCCGATATACTTTTAATTGTCCTTGTTGGAGACCCATACAAGGAGGCAGCATATTCAAGCAGCTCTTTGCCATCTTTCTCCCAATTAACAAAAAATTCCGAGTTCCCAAACCATTTTCTAAAATTTCCACCTTTGTTGTATGGAAACCACTTTTTCCCAGAATCAAAAGCTTCATCTCTTGATTTTGCTTTCAAAAAAGCTTTGTCAAAACTCACCTCTGACCATACCCTCAAGAAACGATTATTGTCGCTTGTTGCCATTCCTTGACGAGTATCCCCCAGCTCTTTTAGAGCAATGCCTTTTACGAAAACATGACGCATTTTTTCGCTCACCCAATAGGCAATCGGGCTACCGGGGATCTTTTTGAAGTCGCTGGCAGTAGCACGGAAGAACCAACCACAATTCGGATTTTTAATCGCTTCTAGTGTCTTCGGACCTTGATTCTCTGAACCCCGGAAATCAGACAATCGTATATAGCCACCCTTGAAATTTGGCTTATTGATATTAAAAATTGTAAAGGTAGCAACAGGAATGCATGCAGGTGCAAAGTGTCCTTTCGGTGGGCATGAATAAGTCATAAGACACCTCCAGAACCAATTTTTCAAACTTTATCTGATGTGGTCAAATTGAACAGA
>JAFGSM010000094.1 GCA_016934595.1 bacterium
GGTAACTTCTCAAAAACCGTGTGGTAAAAATAATCAAATATATTTAATATCAATCTCTTAGACTAACGATATCACATAGTTTTGAGAAGTTACAAAAAAAGTTGTGGATGCATTGAAAATATGATGTGATCGTTAACCCAGGAATAAGCTGCGGGGTTGGCGATTAATGCCCGATTTCTCATATATACTATAAAAATAACAATACATGAGGGGCTTATTTCTTTTTCAAATTCTGGCTTATAATTTCCCCGGATTTTGGACAGCAAGTTAATCTTTCCAGATGAGAGAGATTGTGGTATCAAAATAATATCACAAATCAAGGGGGAATCAATACATGCTGAGGAAGAAATACAGCGCATCATTTACCGCTCTTAACGCTCCACACCATAAACCTTCCAGCATTGGCACTCGCTGCTGCCTCTTATGTCGCCGGCTTTTAAATATTCTCTGAAGCTCACTCAGACTTAGGGTGACTGGTTCATTTCAAATCTCTTGCTTGTTGCATTCGTTAATGCCTTCATAATTCCATTCAAATTTCAACGACAAAAGAGGGGATGTGATTGGTTAGTCGCAATCCCCTCATTATCGGGTCATCGGTTCATTCTATTTATTTTTGTTTGTCTCGAAAATAGCATCCTATTTTCATGATTCGTGGCGCCGCAAAGCGGTATGAGGATTTGCCTTGAAAAAATTGAAAATTCTGCCTATAATTTTTTATATAAAAATAATCCAGATAATCCAGTAACATTTTGTTTCAATTAAGTTTCGTCTTTAGTATAGGTCGTTATGTTATGGGGGTGTTGCCCATAAAAGCAATGTTCTGTCATTTCATTGTCGTTCAAAACAGTCCTGTGCCATGAAGTTTATTACATTCAATGTTGGCGTTTCGCTGAGCGTAAAGCCAAATCGCTTGAGCGCATAGGAGTTTTCACTTTTTTCATGCGGGTTTTCAGGCACTGTAAACTTATTACTGAACACTGAACACTGAAAACAGATAACTAGATCTCAGCCATCAGGAGAATAAGGGTCTCACTATGGAGAAGGCATTAGCTGTAATCAACCAGTTAGAAAAGGATGGATTGATAGGGCGCTATGCCATAGGTGGGGCTGTGGCAGCAACTCGTTATATAGAGCCTATTCAGACTTACGATTTAGACATTTTTATACTTCTTCCAATTTCATCATCAGGATTGATTTCCATCTCGCCTATATTCGCATATCTTGAACAGCTCGGTTATAAGCCCCAGGGAGAATGTATTGTCGTCGAGGGATGGCCAGTGCAGTTTCTCCCTGTATACAATTCATTAGTCGAGGAAGCATTAGACCGGGCTCTTGATGTGAAATATGGCGAAACGCCTACCCGCGTGCTGAGCGCAGAATATCTGGCAGCGATTATGCTGGATACAGGACGTCCGAAAGATCATGCGCGTTTGCTCCATTTTTTTGAATTTCGTGTGCTTGACATAGAAACCTTGGAAGATATCGTGGTTCGACATGGTTTGAGAGGGAATTGGGAGACGTTTCGAAGACGCTTTTTGAATAGAGAGGATTTATAAGGATTGGTATATGAAATCATCTTATCCTGATATATCCGGCATCCTTTCAGCAAAGGCGGATCGTCGGAAGGCCCTTGCGGCATTGTCCTGGGAAGAAAAGATTGCCATCGTTAAACAGATGCAGCAATCACTGCCCAAGGGAATGTGGGAAGACAAAGATAAGGATGTGAGCAAGAAAGGCATTGGTCATAAAGCGAAACGCCAAAAATCCGGGCGATAAAGACAATCGATGGAATCTATCCATCAATGAGCCGGGAGGCAGGATAATATCCCTTGCCACTGCCCCGAGATTGAGCAACCGGATTTTCCGCAATAGGGATTAGGGATAAACCCTGATAAGTACATCTTTGAGAAATAGTCCGCCTTAAATCCATTTCAGTTGGGAATGCGGCTTGATATTAAATTCCTTACTAATAGATGCAGGTATTGAGACCCTTGCCTTTGAAGAGACCTTGGGGCTATAAAACTGCATATTGCCTATGAGCCGTCTTATGGGTTATAATAAGGCATGGAAAAAAGATTGTTTGGAGAACTGCTCGATATAATGAAGCGGTTAAGGGGCGAAGGGGGATGCCCCTGGGACCGGGCTCAAACTATAGAGTCCATAAAGCCCTTCCTGGTGGAGGAGTGTTATGAGGCTATAGAGGCCATTGAAAACGGCGACCCCCAAAAGATTCAGGAAGAGCTTGGAGACCTTCTTTATCAGATCATTTTTTTGGCACAGATCGGGGAGGAAGAAAAAAAGTTCGATATAGGAGATGTCCTGAACGCCATATCCCAGAAGATGATACGCAGGCATCCGCATGTATTCTCAGATGAAACAGCGAAGGATATACCCGAGGTTCTGGCGAAGTGGGAAAAGATAAAACAGGAGGAGCAGGGAAACGGGAAGGGCAAAAAAGATTCCTCCGTCCTGGATGGCATCCCAAAGGGGCTTCCTGCTATGACTTACGCCCACAGGGTCCAGGCCAAGGCGGCGAGGACCGGTTTTGACTGGACAAGGATAGAAGAGGTTTTGGAAAAACTGGACGAGGAGATATTGGAATTTAAGGAGGCATTAGGCAAAGGGGATATTGACAGGTGCGGGTCTGAATTTGGGGATATCATTTTCACCCTTATAAATATAAGCCGGTTTTTGGGACTGGATCCGGAGGGGCAATTGAGAAAGGCCACAGCGAGGTTTGGCAAGCGTTTTAGATTGATGGAGAAGATGGCGCTTCAAAGAGGGCAATCCATAGATGAATTGGATTTGGCTGGGATGGACAGTTTATGGGAATCGGCAAAGGTCGAAATCTCTTGACAAAAGGCTATGAATTGTTTTATATGTAGAATGTCGGTTGTTGAAAAAATCTATGTTAAACCACAAAAGTGAGGGAAAAGAGATGACAAAAGAAGTGCTTGAGGAAATCGTTAAGGCCATAGTTGACAATCCTGAACAAGTAAAAGTAAGCGAGATCGATGGCGACCAGACTGTTATCCTTGAGGTAAGGGTGGCTGAAAACGATCTTGGCAAGGTAATCGGCAGGAAGGGCCGCACCATCACAGCCATAAGAAGCCTCCTTTCGAGTATCGGCGGCAAAAACAGCAAACGCTATGTATTGGAGCTTGTGGAATAATTGCCTGATTGTTTGATAGCTCTTTATCAAAATTTTATCGAATTCAAGAACATCCGCTTATAAACGGAAGTTAATCAGAATGATTTCAGGGATAGCAATATGTCTATGGAGACCGGAAGCGCTTTAATTAATAAGGAAGAAAGGGTGAAGATGGTTGAGAAGGAGTTTGATTGGGATGGGTTGGCTCGTGACATTCGCAGGGATATACTCAGGATATTGACAAAGGCAGGATCGGGCCATACTGGCGGATCCCTTTCTATTGTTGAGATACTAATCGCCCTTTATTTTAAAAAGATGCGTCATCGCCCTGACAACCCTGACTGGCCTGACCGTGACAGGTTTATCCTTTCCAAGGGACACGGCGCCCCTGCCCTTTATTCTGTTCTGGCAAGGCAGGGTTATTTCAGGCTCTCCGAACTGGATTCGCTCAGGTGTTTATGCGGAAGGTTGCAGGGCCACCCTTATTGCTGCAATACACCAGGTGTGGAGATATCTACAGGATCATTGGGTCAGGGGCTTTCTGTGGCAAATGGCATAGCGATGGCAGGGAAACTGGATCAAAGGCTTTATCGGGTATATGCCCTTTTAGGGGATGGGGAGTTACAGGAAGGGCAGGTATGGGAGGCCGCCATGACATCCGCCCACTATCGCCTGGACAATCTTTGCGCCCTTATTGACTATAATAAACTTCAGATAGACGGGCCAGTTTGCAAGATTATGGGCATAGAGCCGGTTGGGGAAAAATGGAAGGCCTTTGGCTGGGCTGTCCGCCAGATCGATGGGCATTCTTTGGATGAGATCATGGATGCCCTTGACTGGGCAGAGAGGGAGAAAGGCAGGCCTTCGATGATCATTTGCAATACGGTCAAAGGAAAGGGCGTGTCCTTTATGGAGAACAAGGTCGATTATCATGGCGTGGCGCCTACACCCAGGGAACTTGAGCTTGCATTGGCCGAGCTTTCCGGGGGAGGAGATGCTTAAATGGCAATGCTCGGCACAAGGGATGTTTACGGAGACACCCTGGTAAAATTAGGGGCAAAGAACAAGGATATAGTTGTGCTTGACGCCGACCTCTCGGTCTCGACACGAACTGCAAAATTTGCAGAGGCATATCCTGAACGGTTTTTTAATATGGGGATAGCGGAACAGGATATGATCTCGACCGCCGCAGGATTGGCTACATGCGGAAAGATACCTTTTGTAAGCACATTTGCCGTTTTTTTGGCAGGAAGGGCATGGGATCAGGTGAGGCAGTGCGTGTGTTATTCTGAAAAGAATGTCAAACTGGTTTCAACCCACGCCGGCATTACCGTAGGAGAGGACAGCGCCACCCATCAGGCCAATGAAGACATAGCCCTGATGAGGATTTTGCCTAACATGACTGTTATCTGTCCTGCTGACGGGATCGAAACCGCACGGGTTATTGAGACTGTTGCCATGCATAAAGGCCCTGTATATGTGCGTCTTGCAAGATGCAAGTTCCCTGTGATCTATGATGAAAATTACAGGTTCAGGATAGGCAAATCAGATATGATAAGGGATGGCAGCCAGGCCACTATTATAGCCATCGGGATCATGGTATCGCATGCCATTGAAGCTGCCAAAAGGCTTTCTGAAGAGGGGATCGATGTGCGTGTCATAAATATGTCCACCGTAAAGCCTATTGATGTAAAGGCCATACATAAGGCTGCCCTTGAGACCGGAGCGATAGTTACGGCAGAGGAGCACTCCATTATTGGGGGTCTGGGAAGCGCTGTGTCTGAGGTGATAGGCGAGTCTAACATTCCATGCCCTATTAAAAGGATAGGCGTTAAGGATTGTTTCGGGGTCTCCGGAAAGCCTGAGGAATTGCTGGAAAAGTATTGCCTGGGGGTAAAAGATATAATTGAGGCCGCAAAAGACGCTATAAAACGCAGATCCCGCCCTTGTCCTTCAGCATGAAAAAGCATGCAACCATATTTCAATGAACAACAAATAGTTCAGATATATCATGTCTCAAAGAGGTTCAAGCACAATTGCCAGGCTTTGGAAGATATCACCCTCGAAGTTGAAAAAGGTGACTTTATATTCATTACAGGCCCAAGCGGGGCCGGTAAGACCACGCTTCTAAAGCTCCTTTTTGTCGAGGAAAGACCTACCTCAGGCCAGATCATAGTCCTGGGAAGAAATCTCAACCGTGTCAGGGAGTCAAATCTGCATCGCCTGAGACGGCAGGTAGGTGTGGTATTCCAGGATTTTCGTCTACTAAAGGACAGAACAGTTTTTAAAAATATCGATTTTGTCCTTCGTCTATATGGTCATCCTCCAAAGGTTAGAGAAAAAAAGGCATGGCAGATATTGAGCATGGTAGGGCTGGAAAAAAAGATAGATTCCTATCCCTTGGAGCTTTCAGGAGGCGAACAACAAAGGATTGCCATAGCAAGGGCCATTGTCAATGATCCCCCCCTGATTCTGGCAGATGAGCCTACAGGCAATCTGGATCAAAAGAGGGAAGAGGAGATCATGGCGATTTTTAACCAAATAAATGCCAGGGGCGCCACCCTCATTATAGCCACGCATAACCGTTCCATGATAAGCAGGATGGGGAAAAAGGTAGTTTCTCTGGATAACGGTCGATTGGTGAGCGGCGCAGTAATGTGACTGCCCGTCAGAATATTGTCCTTTATAAGATTATTTGCATATGAACAGGCTGAGGACTATATTATATAGTTTGAATGATGGCCTTTGCAATCTCAAACACGGGGGTGTGACAGGGGTTGTTTCCATACTGACGATCGCCTTCTCAATGCTTAACCTTGGGCTGTTTCTGCTATTATGGATAAACATCTCTCCGCTTCTTAAGGGCTGGATGGAAGAGGTAAAGGTTTTGGGATATCTTAAAGAAGGCATCTGTGAAAGCAGGATTGAAAACCTGTCAGGTGAACTTGCAAAAATGGCTCATGTGGAGAAGGTCAGGTTTGTCAGCAAATCCGAGGCATTGGAAAGGTTCAAGGAAACTCTTGGCGAGGACAGGTCTTTGCTTGAAGGCATTGAAGATAATCCCTTGCCTGCGTCTTTTGAGCTTGTTATGGATGATACGTCAGGAATAGATGCCCTGGAGGATGCGGCAAAAAGACTTAAGGCCATGAATGAGTTTGATGACGTGCAGAGCGGGAGGGAGTGGGTGCACCGTCTTTACGCCTTTTTTTTATTGATCAAGATAGTAGGCTTTCTGGTTGGCGGCGTGCTTGTGTTTGTATCGATTTTTATCATCTCAAACACAGTGCGTTTGACCTTGATAAACAGGAGAGAAGAGATAGAGATTATGCGCCTGGTTGGGGCGGACAGATGGTTTATCAGTGTCCCGTTTTTAATGGAGGGCATAATAAATGGTTTTTTGGGAGGGGCGATATCTTTAGGCCTTCTCTACCTGCTTTACCATGTTTTGAGATGCAAGCTGAACTTGTATCTTTTGAGCGCTATAGGAATGCTTCGTCTTTCCTTTGTCCCTTATTCCGCATTTTTTTTGCTTATAGTTTTGGGGATGGGCATTGGCGGGTTGGGCAGCCTTTTTTCTTTAAAGTTTTGAACGACGAATGCTTGGCAGGGATAAAATATGGCCGGCCCTGCTTGCGGGCGTTGGCCTCTTTTTATTATGGCGTGGGCCTTTCATGGCCCGGTGCGAAGAGCCGGGTTTAAAACTCAGCCCAGATCAAAAGGAACTCGACAGATTAAAAAAGGAGGTCCAAAAGACAAAAGAGGCCATTAAAAGTCAGGAAAAAGAGGAACAGTCTATCCTTTCCAGACTGAATGAGATAGATAAGGAGATGGATAAAAGGAGGAAAGAGGTAGATATATATGAATTCAATCTGAAAACGGCACAAAAAAATATAGAGGTTGTAAACGCCCGGATAGCTGAGATGGAGAGGGAAATAAAAAGGGATTCGGAGAGATTAAAAGGAAGGCTTCGGGCTATATATAAATCCGGAGGGGTAAGCCTTTTAAGGGTGGTTTTTTCGTCCGGTTCGCTCAGCGAAATTTTACAGTCTGTGACTATGATGCGTTATATAGCAAGTTACGATGCGCATCTTTTGGAAAGATTAAGGCATAACAGGGATGCCTGCCTTAAAAAGAAAGAGGAGTTTGAGGAGTATCGGGAGAGGGTTAAACAATACAATGAGATCGCCATGAGGGAAAGGGCGGCCCTGATAAAACAGCAGTCCGAAAGGATCGCCCTCCTTGAATCTGTAAGAAAAGACAAAGCCAAACAGGTATCCCTGCTTGAGAATATGGAGAGAAGATCGAAAGATCTTCGCAGATTGATAGAAAAATCAGATTTGCAGGGCATACATGCAAATTTTGAGGCATTAAAAGGCAAGCTGAGATGGCCTGTCAAGGGAACTATACTGATTCCATTCGGGTCCCAGTATGATCCTGTTCTTAAAAGGAAGATAGTGAATAATGGTCTGGATATAAAGGCGCCGGTCGGGAGCGAGGTGTTTTGCATAGCCTCTGGAAGGGTGCTATATTCAGGCTGGTTTTATGGTTACGGCAAGCTGCTGATAATCGACCATGGTTTAGGTTATAATAGCATTTATGCACATGCCCAGGACATTTTTGTGAATGAAGGGCAGATGGTTAAGGAAGGAGAGAAGGTGGCGACTGTAGGAGATACGGATTCTTTCAGAGGCCCTGAGCTATATTTTGAGATTCGTTTTAAGGGAAGCCCTGTCAACCCTGCAGTTTGGCTTAGCAAATAAGGCAAGAGAAAAATAGTCTTAAAAGGAGAACGAAATGAATAAGGATAAACAGCGCAAAAGAGTATTCATTATAGCTTTATCTTCGGCGATATTAGGTATAGCCATTTCCTTTTATATGTTCGGGCCTATGTCCAGGGTTGATGCGAAAGATGAAAGCTATAAGGAGCTTAAGTCGTTCAGTGAGGTGATTAGCTATATCCAGAGCAACTATGTGGATAGCGTAGATAACAAAGAGCTTGTCTATAGCGCTATAAAGGGTATGCTTAAAGATCTTGATCCTCATAGCTCATTTATGACGCCAGAGATGTACAAAGAGATGCAGGTGGATACAAAAGGCCGCTTTGAGGGTATCGGGATTGAGATAACAATCAAGGATGAACAGTTGACCATTGTATCTCCCATAGAGGGGACGCCTGCATTCGAAAAGGATTTAAAGGCAGGCGATATGATCTTGAAAATAGATTCTGTGTCAACCAGGGATATGACATTATCAGAGGCAGCCAACAGGATTAGAGGCCCGAAGGGCACGAATGTAGTTTTGTTGATTTGGCGTGAGGGTTTTGACAAGCCAAAGGAATTTACCATTACAAGGGGTGTTGTAAAACTGGCAAGCGTATCCTCCAGGGTTTTGGAAGGTGAGAACATCGGGTATATTAGGATAAGGCAATTCCAGGAAAATACAACCAGTGATGTGAAAAATGCCATTAAAGAAATCGGCGTGGACAAGCTGGATGGCCTGATTTTGGATATAAGGTTTAATGCGGGCGGGCTCTTGAATGTGGCTGTCGATGTGGCGGATATATTCCTTCCAAAAGACCAGGTCGTTGTGACCACCAAAGGGAGGGTGAAGGAGCAGGCAATGGTGTTCAAGTCCCAAAGCGGCTCGTTAGTGCCTGATTTTCCAATAGTTGTCCTGGTTAATGCTGGCAGCGCAAGCGCATCGGAGATTTTGGCAGGGGCTCTTAAAGACTGGAATCGCGCCGTTATCCTCGGCACAAAGACCTTCGGCAAGGGATCTGTCCAAACCATCTATCCCCTTGATGACGGGTCTGCCATAAGGCTTACAACCGCCAAATATTATACACCTAAAGGGACGTCCATACATGGCGAAGGCATAACGCCGGATATACTTATAGAGAACATGGTTGTCGAAGACAAAAAGAGGATAATCACAGAGGCATACGCCATACGCGAAAAAGACCTTATAAAAATGGAAGAATCTAAAAAAAATAAGGGCGTGTCTGAAGAAAAACCTGAGGATGAAGAAGAAAAGGAGAAGGATGAAGAAGAAAAAAGTGGCGGCTACATTGAAGATTTACAATTACAAAGGGCGATTGATATCATCAAGGCAAGCCTTATATTTAGCTCATCCAGAAAGGGATAGGTTTACAGAAAATCCTTTT
Organism: bacterium; assembly: GCA_016934595.1. Lineage (GTDB taxonomy): Bacteria > SZUA-182 > SZUA-182 > DTGQ01 > JAFGSM01 > JAFGSM01. The sequence goes on from JAFGSM010000094.1 coordinate 9,315, forward strand.
TATGCATAGGCAGCTTGAGTAATGAAAAAGAAGTCGGTTCGCCGCAAAAGGAATTCTAAAAGATCAGCAAAGCGGCATGAATCGTTATGGCTTTATCTGTGCATTATATGTCTTTGTTTAATAAACATATTGTTCCTGGATTTACTGATAGGCATGAAGGCCGGCAGGCATTTTTTGCCAGGCCGCTTATATAAACCTTTTGCATCCTTTTTTACCACTATGCCATCCGGGGAGGTTCCGCTTTTTTCAAAGGGAAAACTCCTGCAAGGGAAAAGCCTGGAAAAAAAAATCCCGGAAAAGAAGCAAAAAGCCATACCAGCAAAAAGTCAGCCTGCGCCCAGGCCTGAAGAAGTGAGCATGCGCGCCACCCCCCCGCCTCCCAAGAAGGCTCCTGTCGTGGCTAAACCTCGCGTGGCTCTGGTAATAGACGATCTTGGTTATAACCCTGATTTGGCCGAGGAACTCTTTCAGATAGACTTCCCTTTCACTGTATCCGTGCTTCCTAACCTGCCTCATAGTGAATTTATTGCCAAGAGGGCCATCCAGAAAGGCAAGGAAGTCATCCTCCACCTTCCCATGGAGCCGTATGATTACCCTAATATGCATATTGAAAAGGATACCTTATTGACGTCCATGGAGGATGAGGAGATACGGAGACTGATACAAAAGGCATTAGAGAATATGGATTGTGTTGTTGGAGCAAATAACCATATGGGATCAAGGATGGTTGAGAATAGGGAGAAGATGGTGATCGTTCTCGAAGAAATGAAGAAAAGAGGGCTTTTTTTTCTTGACAGCCGGACATCTCCGAACACTGTTGTATACGATCTGGCTCAGACGATGCAGGTCAAGTCTGCTGAAAGGGATGTATTTTTGGACGGTCAGAATGATGTCGATTATATACTAAAAAAAATTGAAGAGGTGGCTGACCTTGCCCAGAACGAGGGGTGCGGGATTGCCATCGGCCATCTCCAGCCCAAGACAATAGAGGCTCTCCGGAGATGCCTGTCCCAGCTTGATAAAAGAGGGATTCAAATGGTAAAGCTATCCGAGGTTATAAAATGAATGTTATCCGGAGATGCCTGCCCCAGCTCGATAAAAGAGGGATTCAAATGGTAAAGATCTTAGAGGTTATAAAATGAATGTTATTCTGGCTGTTGAGACCTCCTGTGATGAGACTGCGGCGGCTATTGTAAAGAACGGCGTTCATATACTGGGGAGCTCGATTTATTCTCAAATCCATGACCATCATAAATATGGGGGCGTAGTTCCCGAGATTGCTTCCAGGAAGCATATAGAGACAATCATCCGGATTATACGGAATGTATTCGATGAAAGCGGTTTGATCTTCAAGGAGATAGAAGCAATAGCGGTTACAACAGGGCCTGGTTTGATAGGCTCTTTGCTGGTAGGGCTTTGCGTGGCAAAGGCGCTGGCCTTCGCATGGGATCTGCCATTCATCCCTGTGGATCATCTTGAGGGCCACATCTATGCATCATTTTTTGTGCGTCCGGATATTGAGTTCCCTTTTGTCTGTCTTGTAGTGTCAGGAGGCCATACAGATCTTTATCTGGTAAAGGGGCATGGCGATTATGCGCTCCTTGGCCAGACAAGGGATGATGCGGCAGGAGAGGCATTTGATAAGGTAGCCAAGGTGCTTGGGCTTGGCTATCCGGGCGGACCTGTTATCGACAAGCTGGCAAGACAGGCTGACCCTGCAAAGATAAATTTCCCCAGGGCGTTTCTTGAAAAAGGCTCTATGGATTTCAGCTTTAGCGGCCTTAAGACCGCCGTGTGTAATTACGTAAGGTATGGAAAAGGCAAGGATATCCTGGAGACAAACGCCCATGAAGAAAGTGGCGCCACGGATGATAAAAATAGAAGGTCTGTTTCGGAGATAAACCCTAATGGCCCTTCAAAGCTGCCACGAGGGATGAAAATAGAACCTATTCTGGAGGCAAAAGATCAGGGGCAGATAATGTCTATTGCTGCGGGTTTTCAGGAGGCTGTGATAGATGTGCTGGTTGGAAAATCCATGGAGGCCATGACAAAAACAGGCGTTCATACGCTCGCTATAGGCGGGGGCGTAGCCTCGAATACCCGTCTGAGGGAAAGGCTTGAGCAGGCATGCAGGGAAAGGGGCGTTGATCTGGTTATTCCGCCCCCTCACCTTTGCGTGGACAATGCATCCATGATTGGGGCGGCAGGATATTTCAATCAAGAAAGGGCAACACGGGACTGGTCTATCGCTGCCCATGATTGCCGCAGAACAGGCTTGATCTGATCGCATAGGAATTTCCGTTCTTCTATGCGGGTTTTTAGACACTACACACTTGTGGTTGAGGACTTAAAACCGAACACTGAACACTGAAAACTTGTTTGCTTCGTTTCCTGATACCCGACGAGGAATCTGTTTGATGGCCTCGTAAAAAGTAACTTCTATGCTGAAAAACCAAGATTATATCGTCAAAATATGTATCAAATTTATAATATTAAACTTATTTTTAGGGACGTTTTAGACTTTTTACGAGGCCATCATGTTTCGGTCATGCATATTTATTGGAAGGGGCTTTCTCCTGAATTTTTTTTGTCAGCAAAGGCAGGAAGGTTATAGGAATGACCGCAATCTTTTTATCCAGATCGTATTCCTGTTTTCCAGGGTAGATTACCCATAAATGCTCCAGCTTCAGGTCCTGAACCGCTAAAATCATAGAACGTGTGAGGGCTGGGGCATCTGCATATTTGAATTCGAATCCGTAGCGTTTCCCGTTGACCATTACGAGCAAATCCAATTCAGCCCCTGCATGGGTTTGCCCAGAAATAGGCATCCCTTGATTCGAGTATGATAAGTATCTGTTCTACAGCGAATCCTTCCCATGATGCGCCGATTTTGGGATGCCCCTGCATGTCCGCAAGTGTGCTCAATTGAAGTAGTGTATGCATGATTCCACTATCGCGAATATATATCTTGGGCGACTTCACCTGCCGTTTGCCGATATTTTCGTACCACGGTGGCAAAATCCTTACCATATAAGCGCCTGAGAGAAGATCAAGGTAGCGCCGGGCTGTGTTTTCTGATGTGCCGAGCGATCGTGCGAATTCACTCGCATTCCAGATCTGTCCATGATAATGTGATACCATTGTCCAAAACCGTCTCAGAGTCCCGGAAGGTATAGTAATCCCAAGCTGAGGGATATCCCTTTCGAGAAAGGTGCGAATGAAGTCTTTTCGCCACGCTGTGCTTGAAGAATCATCGGAAGATAGAAAAGACCTGGGAAATCCGCCCCGAATCCATAAGGTTTCATAGCGCTCAACGCCAATCTCGCGAAGATCGAATCCGGATAGATCGATAAAACCTATACGCCCTGCAAGGGACTCAGAAACACCCTTTATAAGATGAGGAGAGGCAGAACCAAGCAGAAGAAACCTGGCATTGTTCTGAGGACGGTCGGCAAGCACCCTCAGTATCTCGAATATGGCTGGCTGGCGCTGTACCTCATCGATAACCACTAGCCCGGACAGTTCCTTCAGGATCGTAATAGGAGCAGAAAGGCGGCTTGCATCAACAGGATCTTCCAGATCGAAATAGGTGCACGGCTCCATCTCGGCGATCATTCTGGCGAGTGTGGTTTTGCCGCACTAGCGCGGGCCGAGGATTGCGGCAATCGGGTGTATCCCTAACATATAAATAACCCGGTTGATGGCATCAGGACGTAATATCATGCCAACATTATAACATTGAAAATTCTAATGTCAATTGAGGATTTTCAAGAATATGTTCATTCCATCTTTCCTTTATTCTATGTGGCAAAGATAAGATTCATCCTGCCTGACATCAAAAGACGCGCCTGCTGCACTATTAAAAAAGGGCGAGACAGACAGCCATGCCCCTTTTCTTCTGTCAAACATCTGTACCCCCTGCACGTGATGACCCGATGCTTTTAGGCCATTTAAAAGGTCTCTTGCCTTACAGCCTTTTTCATGAGGATGAGGAGGTGAGAAGAGGTTTATTCCGGGCTTCATTGAAGCGGAGATGGTCTCGATATCCATTTCCTTTTGCGTGCCTTTAAAGGTGATCCATTTCTCCTGATCAGAATATATGACAAGGCCCTGATCCTCACGGAGACTCCCAAATCCAGTTTCCCATCTCTGCAAAAATCCATTTCGTTTCCTGATACGCGAGCAGGACTCTGTGCATAATTCTGCCAGTTTAAAGGAATTCATATCCTCAGCCTTTAGGGGGAGGCTGACCAGGTTGAGCCCCTCGTCAAGCCTTACGGAAAATATCCTGTAATCCACAGGCTGATAGCTGAGCCAGAGGTCATCCATGCAGCACATGCCCCATATCTCGAAATGGCTGACCCATTCAAACACCACCCCGAATGGGGCGAGGTCTTCCTGCAGATCCCTCATGCACAGGCGCCACTGGCCGTTCAGATATTCAGAACCTAACGGATAAACAACGGTATTTCCGTAAACTGCGAAATTACACTCTGCCGGCGCATATTGAATGAAATAATCCTGCCCCCCCGCATGTACGCTGACACAGAAACGGAAATCTTGATCCGACTGAATGGCAAAACTCAGATAAGGTCTGGGATTCTCAAGTGGATACGAAAGGGGATATCCTATCCTGAAGTCAAGGGGGTCTGCCTCATTCGTTTGTGTTGAAAGGACCATGCTTTCGAGTCTGTTGTCATTGGCATCGGCAAAGGCGCCCGATCCCTGCAATATACCCCATTCGCCGTTCAGGAGGGGGCTTTTATCACCTTCTGCCGACTCGATTACCATATAGGGGAGCACATTTATGGTGAAGCTCTGTACTGCAATACCTGCCTTCGGTACATGGATATTGACCTCTACCGCATGGACTCCCACCTGATACAGCGAGGGTGTCCATGTGATCTGGCATATCCCGCTGTCAAAGGTCATCCCTGAAGGCGCGTCTATTAGATAACAATGGATATCGCCCCACTGGTCTGGATCATCGATGGAGATATTATATGTATATGTCATGCCTACAGAGGCATATTTCTCAGGCATGCTTGTGATATTTGGATCTTCCCAAATTATTGGGTTCATGGATGATGGAAAGTTATAGTTTATCCCAAGTGTTGTAGAACCCCACCAGAGTGTTTCGTAAATCGAAGGCATAGGATAATAAGACACCACCCAGTAAGGCATTGAATACACGCCATCCTCCCCTTCTATCGGCCTTTCAATGGGTTTCAGGCGGATGTCTATCCCTGCCTTTTCCTCTCCATATCCGCAAATCACAGGCGGGTCCAAAAGGTCACGGTTGTCCATGTAATACCCTTCCTGCTTGAAGTCATCGGACATGGCGTATATGACATATCCGCCCTCAGATATCCCAGTCATGCAATAATTCCCATTTGGATCCGTCCTTACCGAGTGGATCGTTTTGGGGTTGGTGTTGTATGGCAAATCAGGAACCAGACACTCCACAAAGGCTCCGGCAACAGGTTCATTGGTGCTCGAATATGTCACACGGCCTGTCACACGCGTCCCGACCTCCATAGCCATGTCTATGTTTTCCGCCTCCATGCCCAGGTCTAATTTTAAAGGCAGGGGATACGAGGTTTTCGCATATATCCTTTTGCCCCAGTCATCCGCATTTATCTTATAACTCTCAACATCAGGAAGACCCGGGATATAGAGGGTGTATCTACCGTTTGTATCCGTAAATGACTCTGACGATGAGTCAATGTTCTGAGTGTATACATGTATTCCGGAAAGAGGAGACCCGTCTGCCGTATTCGTTACCCTGCCTGTAACCCTGTTTGAGCTTAAAAGCTGAAAAATGATCCCGGGAGTGATCTTGCCTTCTTCCACAGTTACAAGTTTTGCAGGTGAACAATCCAGGGTCATCCGTTCTATGATCTCGTCCCATATCATAACGGGATTTGTGGTCCATGACCTGCTGGTAGTCCATCCATGATTGAGGGGTGAATCCTGGTAATCGAAGCCGTCTGCGGACTGATCTGCCTCCCCCTCTTTGAGAAACCTTATGGATGCGATCCTGTATCCGTTTCCGGTTATACGTATATCCTTAACCCTTTTGAAGGTTATGGAGAATTCCGAGTTTACTATTTCATCCAGGCAGACCTCCCATGTCTCCCACTTTCCCTCTTCCAGGCGGTGTCCATTGTATTCTGTCTCATGTCCAAGGTTCACGGAGAAGGCAGGTATATTGGGGTTTTCATCCGCATCCTTATACCAGTCGCCATAGTACCTGTAACCTGTGTGGAAATCCAATCCCACCACGCTTCCGTCCGTTGCCTCCACCTTGACCCTGAGCGCGAAACTATCATGAAAGATCATATCCACATGGAGTTTAGGGTTTGTGATGTCAAGCTGATCAAGATCTTTTTCAAGAGATGTCAGATTCCCGCTTGCATACCTTGTAAGTATTACTCCACCCATGCATACAGGGACGTATTTCATGGGGATGTCTTGATACACAAAGGAAGCAAAGCTGTTATTCAGGTCAATGGACTGAACCCTGTATTTCCCTGGAAGGAGCCCCGTGATTGTATAACTGCCGTCGGCGTTTGAAAGTGTCCCTGTGCTGCCTCCTATCAAGACCCCTGAAGCGTAATAATAAGGCAGTGAATAATACTCATACTCCACCAGCCCGGGATGGTTCGCAAAGGCATGCAGATTGACCCCTGACATGGGATGGCCGTCCTTTACGTCAAATACAGCCCCGGATATACCCCCGGCAGGCCTCATAGAGAAATCGATCCCCTCTGTCTTTTCGCCTTTTTGTACCTTGACAGGCGATACAGATGCAACAAGAATGCAGGAGCGGCCAATATCATTGTCCTGGATTGATTCAAACCATGCAGCAGAGTCACTCACCCATCCGTGATTTAGCGGGGAATCCTGATAATCAAAGGTATCGATCACCTGATCCTCCATACCTTCTTGTGTCAATCTGATATCGTCTATAAGATAAAGCCCGCCTCTGATCTCTATGCCCTGGACATAACCGAGCTGCGCTGACAACTGCTCCTTTAGTATCCCATTCAGGTCGTAACGGAATCTTGCCCACAGCCCCTTTGAATAAGAATCGTCCGAAAGCGGGACAAGTATGGTGTCCGAGATTATGGTCTTTTTACCGGAGACCCCGTACTCCCCGGCCCTGCAGAATTTGATCCTTACCTGTCTTCCTGTTGAGGTGAGCACATTAGCGGAAATAGTGAAACTGGAAGATGTCCTTGTCATGAATTCCAGTTGATGATTTGTAAAACTCGTCAGGCCCTCCCTTTTTAGACAGACAGAGAGGAAATCATTCGTATAGCTATATGTGTTATGACTGTAAGGATAAACATTCAGGTTGTATACATTCAATGGTGTTTGAATCTCACCATACCATTGAGGAAGATACGGGCCGTTGTTTTTATGCCTTGCCAGGACTGCATAGACGCCATTATCTATCCCTTCCATGAGATACTCCCCGTTTGTGTCTGTAACCGTTTCGTATGCCCCGCATCCTGATCCTGACTGATAATCGATCCTGAGTATATCTATACACATCCCGCTGACAGTATGGCCATCCCTAGCGTCCGTCACGGTTCCGGATACCTGTCCGCCTCCGGCAGAGGCCATCGCCATATCGACGCCGTAGGTTTGATTCCCTTCATTTACCATGACAGGTGTTTCCGCAAGCGCCCTCATCCCGCCTCCGCCTTCCAAATAATCCCCGCTCAGCATGGTGATGTACGGGGCTTTAGCCGATGTGACCTGCCATCCGTGTGCAGCGGGATGGTCATTATAATTAAACCCTTCTATATACACATGGGATATCTGACCCCCTTCGCTCTTATCCGCAAGCCTGATATAATCCATGCTGTAGCCATTCCCTTCGAGACATATCCTGATAACGGAGTCCATGCCGCTGCTTGCAGTACCCTGATCCCCGTCATAGCAGCTTGATGAGAAATATTTGGCAAGCAGGTCTTCAAGATTGACCTCCAATATGCCCCAGCGCCAGGAATCTGTGGTATGGCCGGATTTTATTACGCCCCTTGATCCGATAGAAGATGCGAAACACCCCTCATATCCGAGATAGATGCCATCGATTAAAATATTCTGGGCTCCTAATCTGATGACCGCAGGGACATCAATCCCATTTTTGTCCCTGAGCAGGAGGTGAATCTCCAGCGGGTAAAGCGTCTGATACCTTGCCTGAAAAAACGGATGGCCTTCACTGCCTGTGCAGATGTCCTTCTCCAATCGTATGAATGCCTCATCCATTATATCAATGAACGGGATGCCTGGGATATCGGGATAGTGTCCGCTCATGTACATCCCGTCGAGGTCGATGCATGAGACCCTGTATTCTCCGGAGGGCAGCCCTGTAATAGTATATCTGCCCTCTTCGTCCGTAACCGGAAAAATACATGGATTCCAGACGCCCTTGTTCCATAATCCTCCGTATGGCCCTGTATATCCACTATACTGAGCATATGGAAAAGAAAAACCCTGTAATGCAGGGGAATAATAGTCATAATACTCAAAACCGCCGTCCGGCTCAGAATAACTGCCTGGTACGGGATAAGGATATGTTTCATATTCATAGAATTTCAGGGCGCAGACAACAACATTGGGTATAGGAAGCCCTGTGGTTTCATCCGTGATGACACCTGTGATGCTCCCTCCGGGTTTCAGTGAGAAATTCTGATCCGTCAGCGTGTCTGATTCCTTCACACTGACCAGCCTGATATCCGACTGCAGATACCGCAGCTTTCGATCAATCGCCTCCAGCTGATATTCGCCTTTATGTAGACCGGTAAGGCTGTAAAACCCGTTAGCGTCCGCCCGGACAGAATAGGTATTGTATGGATATACGCCAAGTTTTATGGCCCTGACCTCGGCAGTTGAAATGGGTTTTCCGCTTTCTTGAGAATATACAAAACCGGAAACCGAGCCGCCCATGACAAGGTCAAAGTCTATCCCCTTAATATCTTCGGGCGGGCTGACACAGACATGCCAGTAATTGCCCTTGTAGTTTTCAGGGATATACGAGCCCAGATAGGAATAATCATCGAAGCGATAAGAGGTGGTTGACCTTGGCCCCGAGACGTCGATATATCCGCCGGATGCAAAAAATGTGGAAGGATATGATCCAGAATACATAATTGAATCAGGGTATTCCCCTATATAAACGATATAAGGGGAACGGTCGAGGCCCTCAATCCTGTATATCCCTTCGCTGTCCGTAAAGCTTGAATATCTCATTGTCCTCTTTACACCGTATAATGGCCTGTTACAGACATTGACCTGTATTCCGGCAACAGGTGTGCCGTCAGAAGCGTCCCGCACAGTGCCTGATATGCTCCCGCCCCGGGACAGATAAAAATCTATGCCTGACGCCTCTTCCGGAGGAAGTATGCTTGTGTATGCATCCCTTCCCGAAATGCCGTATGTCTGGCCGATGAATTCGCTTACATCGCCCCTAAGGAAAGAATTTGCAGAGACATCGACAAGATATGTCCCGCTTCCAAGGCTGGAGAGGGTATACTGACCTGAGGCTCCGGTAAAGGACTTGGCCATAAAATATCCGTTGCGGAAATCACCGCCATACCCGTAAAAGGCATATGATTGATATGGAAAGTATGAATAAGAATATTCATTGTAGGAAACAATGCTTACGGATATGCCCCTTACAGGAGATCCATCTGATGCCGAGCGTATCGTGCCCGTGATCCTTCCAGGCGGACTGGCAATGACAAAGCAGCAATTTTCGATCTCCATGCCCTTGGCAATTTTTACAGTGAGCGATTGATAAGGATCCAAGCCAGGGATGGAGGCCGGATAGGGATTCATGGCGTACCTGCCAATATAAACCCTGTAATTTCCAGGCGGAAGGCCCGTTATGCGGTATCTCCCGTTTGGGTCTGTCCTTGCCTTCATCATAATATCCGATTCGTCAATGCCATAGATCCATGACACCATTCTTTCGGCTATCACCATGACCCCTTCCACCCCAGCGCCATTGGGATAGGTCACTGCGCCTCTGATAACCCCGCCTGTCTCCAGTGAGATATCGATGTTTTCAGAACCCTTTGTTTCTGTTACAGGGACGATCGTGGCCAGAAAGGGTGAAAAACATTCCCCGAAATATTCTGTTATGTAAGGGTTTGTGTTTTCATGTATGGCCTCTGCTCCTACAATATAGCGCCCAGGGGGGACGGCCTTGATAGAGTAATGACCAGTCATGTCCGTTTTACAGATGCCGCCGTATCCGAAACAGGAGGCCATCATATTAGTGTCCTCCCATATCTCATGCCAGGGATACACAAGGGTTTCCTCATGCAGCGCATAGACCATGATGCCGCACACAGGGAGATTTGTGTCCTGATCTGTTATCCTGCCTGAGATGCCCTGTCCTTTCTCAAGCTGCATGTCGATCCCTGAAAGGGCATCCGAATCATCCAGATATATCAGGGTGGCCCTGTAATAGTTCAGGGCCGATTTATAGAACAAGGCAACATAACCGGAATCCTCTGTGGACGCCCTGACCAGATACTGTCCTGATGGCAGATTGTCAAAGGTGTAATCCCCGTTTAGATTGGCCGCGGCGGATGCGCGGTAATCGAGATATGAATCCATGATCTCCATTTTCATGGCGGCCACAGGCGCGCCTGTGGCCTTATCTGTAACTCGTCCGGATATGGAGCCGGCCAGCGCATCATCTGCACTGAATATGGATATGATCAGGATCGCAAAAAAGAAAGAGGCAAGACAGAAAAAACGTATAGTTACTTCCAGGGGTTTGGCTTTGGGTTGCATTGGATTATCCTCCAATTTTTTTCAAAACCGATATCGAATAAAGACGACAATTCAGACCCTCAAGTTACGTTTTGGAGGTTTTATTGAAACAAAATGGGTAAAAGAAAATTGCTTTTCAAGAAGAATCAGCGCCCTTTAAAATCCTTATTATTAAAGATATAATACGAATTTAAAAGAGGCGTGCTTTTTAGATTATTCTGTGGCTGTGTAGTGATATATTCTTATTTAAAGATTTTAAAACCCCCGACAAGGTAGCAGAAACCAAGGAGCAACGATCATGCAATCAATACTGAAGACATGTAAACCTCGTCCGGATATCATTTCAGGTTCATTCAATCCGGAGATATTCACAGCAAGCCTCAGCCAGGTGATGAATTGTTACAGAGGCAGGGCAGCTATCACCCATCCCTTATACACGGATGGGGAGCAGTTTTTCCGGGAGGCCACATACCCTACAGACGGCCTGCGCCTGATCCTGTCAGAGGTCTTTGGGAGATTATCCGGAGATAACAGTATGCCTGCCATTCACCGCCTTGAGACCGCATTCGGAGGCGGCAAGACGCATGTGCTTATCGCCCTTGCGCATTTAGGTTTTAAAGGGATGGAGCTGTCAGGGGCAGCATCGGGCATGGTGGATGGGACGGTCATTCACTCCCCTGGCGATGTTTCCGTGGCCGGTATAGCAGGAGATGAACTGCCTGTGCATAAAACAAGGGGCACAGGTCTTGTCCCATATACCCTTTGGGGTGAGATTGCGTATCAGATTGGCGGAGAGGCCCTCTACAAAGAGGTTGAGGAGGACGCCGAATCCCTTGCCGCTCCAGGCGAGGGTTTTTTCAACCGTATATTCGATGGCCGCAAGGCGCTCATCCTGATGGATGAGCTTGCCCAGTATGCCACAAGGCTCGAGGCATCAAGCCCGAACGGGGGCGAGCAGCTCGCCGCCTTTTTAATGGGCCTTCATGGATATGCCCGCACACATTCCGGGATCGCTGTTGTTTTCACGCTGGCAAGCCAGGCCGATGCCTTCTCCAGACAGACAAAACACCTCGCAGATTTACTTTCAAAGGATTTGGGAAGAAATGTGGATGAAGAGGAGGCTGTAGGCCTTGCCCAGCGGGCGGAAAGGGGTACCCGCAGCGTGGCTGCGCGTGACTCTGTGACCGTAGTGCCTGTGCAGGCGGCAGAGATATCGCGCGTGCTTTCAAAGCGCCTCTTTGACTCCATAGACATCAGGGAAGCCCGAAACACCGCCTCTGAATATATGGCCATGTATCAAAGGAACGTCTCGATGCTGCCCGACCGGGCGACACGGGAAGACTTCCACGAAACGATCACCGCCCACTATCCATTTCATCCGGTATTCATCGAGTTCCTCAACAGCAAACTCGCCACCGTGGAGACATTCCAGGGTACACGCGGGGTGTTGCGCGTGCTTGCCCTCACCATAAGAAACCTGTGGAACAAGGGGAAGGATGTGCCTATGGTGCATACATGCCACCTCGATCTCCGTGATGCCCGCACCATAAATGAGATACTGGGCCGCACAGGTAGGGCCGATCTTTTGGCGGTCCTGAATACCGACATAGGGGGGGCGGACACCCCTGCCATAATATCTGCAGGAAAGAGCCAGGCAGAGCTTGCGGACCAGAGAAACCCCCACCCCGCGGGATTCCCGCTGCATGAGTATGCATGGAAGGTGGTCTTTCTGCACAGCCTTGTCGGACGTGCAGAGGGGATGGACTCCAACCTGTTCGGGATTACGGAAAGGGACGCCCTGTTTGAGACCTCCTTTCCGGTCATGACGCCGCCTCAGGTGGAGGCCGCCCTTCGCGAGATCGAAAACAGCGCATACTATCTGAGGCTGAACAAAGGGAGAGGCCGCTACTATGCAAGCCTTGAGCCTTCCATAAACAGGGCGCTGAATGATATACGCCAATCCCTGCACAGGGACCCCCGCAGGATGGACGAGCTTCTGGCTGCCACTGCACGCAAAGTGGTTAGGGCAGAAAACAGCCCGTTCCGTGTGGTGCACGATGTCTCCGAGCCAGGCCATGTGCCTGACAAAACAAATATCCCTGTCCTCGCACTGATCGCGCTGGATGAGGATGAGATCGACTGCGAGGAGTTCATCACCACCCTGGGCCCGAACCGCGCCAGGTCACAGCAAAACATGGTCTTTCTGCTTGTCCCTGAAACCGTTCATGTTAAGGGAGAGCCATGGAACGATGAAAGGGCCGCACAGGCAAAAGAGGCAGAAAACAGGCTGAGAGACCTATCCTGCGAGGCTCTTGCCCTTAGGAGGCTCAACGACCAGCCAGAAAACTACGGGATCACGCCCTCCATGCTGATGGAACAGGAGTTCGACACCCGTCTTAAGGAGCGGGAGCTTGCGCTGATAACGGCTGTGACCCAGACATATAACGGCATACGTTTCACATCCGCATCAGGGCAGGTGACAGCAAAAGAGATAAAAAGCGGGGGAGGGGAAGGCGGCCTGCCTGTGATAGAGGAGGTGCGCCGTGTCCTCAAGGCGGAAGGGGAGATGATAACCTCCGATGCAGCCGTGACAAAGGAGACCATTTCCGGCCTTTCAAGGGTGTTCTTCGAGACCGAACAGGCCCCCTCCCTTGAAAGGCTCAGGGAGGAGTTCGCATGCAACAGGAGATGGCCTGTGCTTGAACACCCTTCAATATTCGAGCAGATAATAAGGGCAGGCGTAAGACTGGGTGAATGGTGCCTCTTCCGTATGGCAGGGACGGAAAGTATCAGGCCGGAGGAACTGTTCAGCAGGGAATCAAACGACGTTCCCCTTCATATAGACATCTCAGCTTCAGGGTGGTCGCTGGTCACCCTCCAGGGCGCGGCAAAAAGGGGGTGGATAGGGACTGCTAGGCCCGATCCTGTAAAGGTGGAGCGCTGGGTATCGGACATCATAGGAAAGGAAAACGGCGTTTACGTACATGACATCGTGGATATGGTAATCAGGGAACACGGGGAGATACCCGAAGACGCCATCATCGAAACGGTCGGGAAGCTGGTACATTCAGACCGCCTTATCACATATAAAGGAAAGAAGGATCAGCAGGAAAGGCCCAGGGATTTGATACACGGGGCAGGGGCTATCGTCCACAAAATCAAACCTGATGACTGTGTGCTCACGCCTTCCGAGGCATCAAAGAGGGGCTGGGTAAGCCCGCAGTCAAGGCAGTTCCGTTTGGAGGGCAGCGACGGGGCAAGAAGGATAATACCCATGCTTGGCAGGATAGGCAGCCTCTATTCAAAGGGGGCGCATTCTGTCATAAAGGCCCTTGACCTGTCAGACCTCGAAATACCGGGCGGAGGAAGGCTCAGGGTCTGCATCGAGGATACAACCCCGGAGGGGATGAAGATGCTCGGCGAGTTCTTTGAGACACTCGCCATGATTACAGAGCAGGGTGACGCCACAGAGGGTTATCTTGAGATCACAAACCCGGACAGCCAATGCCCGTTCATTCAGGAACTGAAAAAAGGCGGAGGGGAATAAAAGGGGATGTTAATAAAACAAGACAAGATAGACCTCAAGATACACCACGAAAAGCGCCTGGCAGTCCTTTTGAGCAAGGCCCCTTTCATATTGCGAATTACGGAATGGAAGGGATACCCTGCGCCTGTGCTTGTGGCAAAGGAAAGGCAGGAGGGCTTAAATGGTGCGATCCCTGCCTCAGGATCAATGCATGAAATGGGCAAAAAACCGGAAACCGGTATCAGAAAATCCGGAACAGGGCATGGTGAAACGCCTGTGAATCTTCGATTCACAAAGGGGTGTGAAAATACCCTTATTTGTCATTCCGGCGAAGGCCGGAATCCAGGATTTAC
>JAFGSM010000095.1 GCA_016934595.1 bacterium
CACTCCAATTATTCTATATACGTAAGCATCTATAGGAATATCCCCTCGGGGGTTAAAATGGCGGATGTGTCGGAAACAGTTCATACACAGTGCGGGGCGGGTGTGGTAAATTTAATGGTTACGGACTCCATCGGTCTACAGAACCATGTGGTAATTTCACTTGAAGGCAAAAATACCTGGTCGAAGACCTTTGGCCCTTGGCAGGCAAACTCCGTGGAAGAAACCTCAGATGGAGGATTTATCATAGGTGGGTTGATGAGCCAGACGAACTACCCTTACATCTCAGAGATAAGGATCACCAGGCTTTCTTCAACCGGACAGATTCAATGGGATAGACAGGTTCTCTGGCCCGGCATCCAGTCCCTCGATGTGATTCATCAGACTACTGACGGCATCTATATCATGCTGGGATGTAATCTGGTAATAAAATTGGATAGTAAAAATAGAGACATAGCCCATCCTGTAAAGCAGGAAAGGGAGGTAATCTGGTAATAAAATTGGATAGTAAAGGGGATATTGAGTGAAAGGAGTATGTCAATGGGGCGATCTTTTACGGACCAATGGATGAAACTATAGGGACCACATCTTTTTGCTCAACAGAAGAGACATCCGATGGGGGATTTATACTCGCAGGGAGTTTGGAGATCTATCTGCGCAATGAGGGCTGGATCCAATATGGTATGATGATGGACTCCATTGCATTAACACAGGATGTAGGATACATCATAGCCGGCCTTGGGACAAAGACATTTTTCTGCGGGGGAGGGGGAATAGAAGATGGTGAATCCCTGATAATCAGAATTGATGGCGATGGTGAGATTTTATGGCAGAATGTCTACGGCACGGATGATCATGATATTTTCCTTTCACTGCAGAAGACCTCTGATGGCGGTTATATTGCGGCAGGACAGACCGATTCATTTTCAAGCTCTGAATTCAGGGATGCCTGGATTTTAAAGATTGATGCTGATGGCTCATGCACTGGTTGCAGCCAGTGATCAAGCCCTTGAAAAACGGATATGGAAAATACAGGAGATAATTTCATTCGAAAAAGATCATACTGGCAAATGTAGTCATGGATCCTTGTTCGTCAACAATAGAATGACCATAGTTAAGAATCTTTCCTTGTGATGGCGGAAGGATATCAAGCATTACAGTAATCGGCGGATAACCGCAGATCCTTCTTTTGAGGTATGACCGCATCATATTGTCCCGAAAACCCTTTCGGTCTTTTTGGGCGATGATTTCGAGCATCATAATGTCTTCATCGAAACATACCTGCGTGATAGGCGTATCAAAGACATCTAAATCACCGAATTTCGCACCTATGTGAGATAGATCAGCGCTTGCGATTATACAGACAGATTTGCCAAAATATAAGATAGCCTTTTTTAAGGCTTCGATAAAGTCATTGTAAATGTCTTTTTGAGGTGATCCTTCTGACAGGCTATCAGGGGTGAATGAGCATAGAATTGGACAAATCTCCAAAGCAGGCTTATTGACACTGAACCTTTCCCAGATAAATTTAAGAAAAAGGGCCTGGAATTCTATAGTATGTTCAGATCTATGCAAAAGCTCTTCTGAGAATATATCCGCATGGCAGCGGTTTTTGATACATCCTATAAATTTTTTGTTACATTTAACCTCCCCAAGCGGGGTCAAAAAGGTTTTATCAGTCAGGCAGAACATATTTTCAACGCCTGCATGGCATGTACCAAGGATGATAAATAATTCAGGGAGGTAAGAGGATTTTATAAGTTCGGAATATGCCCATGCATAGCAATGTCCTCCTGATTCTAAATCAATATGAGGGGCTATTATACCTGTCAATCTATTATTAATCTTTCTATTTTTATCAGGCCATCCAGGGCCTTCTGGTGATGTGAAATACGCCTCAAATTTTTCTATGAGCAGCCTGGGATCAGCAGGATAACTTAAACCTGAAAAAAAGGCCGGTCTGACAGGGGAGTTAATAAATTCCTTTGTTAGTTTTTCCTTAAATTCGTCAAAACGTTTTGAGTGCAGTAATAGATAATAATCAAGCCGTTCCAAAAAACTTATAAGATCTTCATGAAAGAGGATATTCCCGCAATTTTTGGTATATTCAACCTTAATATCCTGTAAAGAATGTTTGCCGTCAAGGCTTGCGAGCACAGGCACAATGTCCCATGGTATGATCAATGGTTTGTCGCAAAACCTTTGCGGGTCATGGATGCAACCCATAAGTTTGCCTTCGGCGACAACAGGGAAAAATTGAACCGGTCTTAGTTTTGGATATTCCATAATAATTGCCAACTTAAGTGTAACCAAAATAGGACAATTATAATTTTAAAGAAATAATACATTTTTAAAGTCATTATTTTTATTGACAATAATAAGAAATGTTTGTTATACTTTCTATATAAAAAAAGGATAGTTGCTTAAGGTTCCCCTATGTCAGCACTCCAAAGCCGAACGTCATTCCATTGAAAAGTTAACGTAAAAGGTTACTGCTCAATATGTAATGGGAAACCATGCTTCTATATGGCAATGAGTTGCTATTTCCAAAGGATATTGAGCGGCCGCCGTAAAAGTTATTATACTATAATGGATTATAACACATTGAAAAGATAAAGGAGAAGTCATGAAGGCAAAATCTTATGGAAATATGTTGATTGTCATTATATGTATTTTGGTAATTTTTTCCTTGCATTCAAATAATAGCTGTGCTCAGCTATGGAAGCCTCTTCCCCCTTATAATATTTTATGGCCGCTTTGGTCTCCGGTATTATCTCCAAAAGATCCTTTGACCGGTCTTCCAACTCCACTGGTGTCTTCACTTACCGATAAGACTTATCTGCCTGTTCAACCGGCATTGGTCTGGGATCCTTCTTTGCCATATTTCTATCTCCTCTATAATTATGTTCCATTAGATGGTACGGCAAATCAATTGTTATACTTTGATCCTACAGAAGGCGCATTCAGTCCTGTTTATTCCTTTAAGGTTTGGCCGCCTGCTTATCTTCTGAAACCCGTTACAACCACTACCTATACAGGCACAGTCACCTCGATAGTCCCCGCGCCTTTAACCTTGCCTACAGGGTACGCTTCGCTTATTAGCTTTGACCCTGCTTTATGGCTTAATTTTTGGGTGCCTCTTGTGAACCCTGCATATGAAAACTTGTATGGGATTTATCCTTCACTTTTGACAGCAAGCTCTATCTTGCCTGCTTCGTTTGTTTTCAGCGGGAGCTATACACCAGCAGTCATTTAACGTTATTTATATAGCGAACACTCATGGCCTTTCAGGCCGCAACGAAGGGTGAAAATAAACAACGAGGTTTATTTTCGAGACAAACGCCCATGGCCTTTCAGGCCGCCACGAATCATGAAAATAAACAACGAGGTTTATTTTCAAGACAAAAACTCGTTGCCCCCTTGGGCCGCTGCAAATCATGAAAATAAAATCAATCTTCATTGATCTAAAGGAGAAAGTATGTCTTTATTTGACAAAAAAAATTCCATCCTTGAGGAGATCCAGGAGCGTACAGCCGAATTGACAAGGGTAAATGAACAGCTTAGAAGGGAAATTGCTGAAAGGAACCGGGCAGATGAGGCATTAAAGGAGACAAACAGGTTTCTTGAGAACATCTTAGACAGCTCTTATTCAATTTCCATTATATCAACGGATTTGGATAAGAATATTTTGTTCTGGAATAAGGGGGCGGAGGAGATATTCGGATACAAGGCAGTGGAGATGGTCAACCGGCAAAAGATGGATGTGTTATATTCAGACGAGGATACCAAGGAATTAATAAACGGGATAAAGTCTCTGATTATGAAAAATGCTAAGGTATTGAATACCGAGATCAGGGAAAAAACAAAGGATGGGCGCACAATCTGGATAAACCTCAACCTGACTCCAAGGTTTGATGAAAAGGGCGGCGTTATAGGATTCTTGGGCATAGGGGAGGACATTACCGAACGTAAAAGGGCAGAGGAGGCGCTTCAGGAATCCGAAGAAAAGTGGCGGTCTTTGGTAGAGAACGCACCATTGTTCATCCTTATAGTTGATAATAAAGGGATGATCCAGTTTATCAACCGTGTTATGTTTGGCAAGGGTATTGAAGAACTGACAGGAAGGAGCATCTATGAGTTTATTCATGCCAGCTATCACGGGATGTTTAGAAAATCCATCGAACAAATCGCAAAAACCGGAAAGGCAGAGCCGATTCGATTCACTGCATCTAGCCCTGACGGAGTCATTTTATGGTATGAAACATATTTCGGATCCATAAAGCACAAAGGTCAGGCTGTAGCCATAACACTGATTTCCATGGATATCACTGAGCGAAGACGTATGGAGGAAGAGCTGATAAAGACAGGCAAACTCGAATCAATGAGCCTTCTGGCAGGCGGCATAGCGCATGATTTCAATAATATCTTGGTGGCCATTCTTGGCAATATATCACTCGCCAGGTTGAACATGAGCAAGGATGATGTAAACTTCGAGATACTGGCGCAGGCGGAGAACGCATCAAACCGGGCCAAAAATTTGACGCATCAATTGCTTAATTTTACAAAAGGCGGGGCGACGATCAAAAAGACAACCAGTATCTCCGAATTGATCAAAGACAGTGTCAAATTTGGATTAAGGGGTTCCAATGTAAAGCATGAATTGTCTGTCCCTGATGACCTCTGGACTGTGGAGGTTGACGAGGGACAGATCAGTCAGGTAATCAACAATTTTGTTATCAATGCCAAACAGGCCATGCCCGGCGGAGGAGTGGTTAAAGCTTGTGCTGAAAATATAACCATTGGCCCGGAATCACCTCTAAAATTACCTGAAGGGGAATACATCAAGGTTTCAATCAAGGATAACGGAGTCGGCATATCCAAAGAACATTTAAAAAAGATATTCGATCCCTTTTTTACAACAAAGGAAAAAGGAAACGGCCTGGGTCTTTCAAACTCTTATTCCATCATCAAAAACCACAACGGGCTAATCCATGCAGAGTCCGAACTGGGAATAGGGACTGCCTTTAATATATATCTTCCTGTATCAAAAAAGGAACGTATCTCTCAGAAAGAGGCAGAGGGAAAACCGGTTATGGGTAAGGGAAGGGTTCTTGTGATGGATGATGACGAGATGGTAAGGAATGTCGTGGGTATAATGCTTGAGAAGATCGGATATGATCCAGGATTTGCAAGGGGCGGAACAGAGGCGATACAGATGTACAAAGAGGCGGAAGAATCCCATAGGCATTTTGATGTGGTGATAATGGATTTAACCATCCCGGGAGGAATGGGAGCCAGGGAGGCCGTCAAGGGGCTTCTTGAGATATATCCTGATGCCAAAGTAATTGTATCCAGCGGGTATTGTAATGATGATCTGGTCACTGAATTTAACAGATATGGTTTTTGCGATATTATTTCAAAGCCTTATGATATAAATGAATTGAGCCAAAAATTGAATAAGCTGATTATGGGAAAAGAACAGCTTAAATGCGCTGTTTAATCAATATAGGATATTCGATAGATACTCAATATGATACTTGCCTGTTTATTGCTTATCTAATATCTCATAATCTCATAGGAATTTGCATTTTTTCTATACGGGTTTTCATCCGGGTTTAATAAAGTACGCCCGAAGGGTGTTAATTTGATTACATTTTGACTGCTATTCCTTTTGCCTTGACATAGGCGCTAAAAAATGCTATTGATTTAAAACTCTACTTTTGCACTTTTTTCAAATAAGTTTTATTTTTCAATAAGATATCTGTTCAAACAAAACGATATAATTTGTCAATGTTTTTATAAGGTTACACAAAAGTGCAAAAGTAGAGTTAAAAATTTCAATAGCTTAATAATCCAGGAAGGAGGAACAGTCATGATTTGGGATGAGGAATTTGAAACCCTGCCACGGGAAGCGATGCAGGCTCTTCAACTAAAACGGCTCCAGCAGGTAGCTCAAAGGGTATACAACACAGTCCCTTTTTATAAAAGGGCCTTCGACCAGGCAGGGATTAAGCCTGATAGTATAAAAACATTAGCCGATCTTGCCAAACTGCCCTTTACTATAAAAGACGATCTCAGGGAAAACTATCCGTTTGGCATGTTCTCCGTTCCTATGAGCGAGGTTGTGAGGATACATGCATCCTCTGGCACGACTGGAAAGCCAACTGTTGTGGGATACACAAGAAGGGATATAAACACATGGGCTGAGTTGATGGCCAGAACCCTTTCTTGCGGCAATGTCACAAAAGGGGACATAGTGCACAATGCCTATGGCTATGGACTTTTCACTGGCGGGCTTGGCGCACACTATGGAGCCGAGAGGATAGGCGCATCGGTTATTCCCATGTCTGGCGGAAATACAAAGAAACAGATCATGATAATGCAGGATTTTGGCTCTACAGTGCTTACGTCAACGCCTTCTTATGCACTATTTATGGCTGAGACGGCGGCGGAGATGGGTGTCGATTTCAAGAGTTTGAAACTAAGGGTAGGTATATTCGGCGCTGAACCATGGTCTGACAATATGAGAAAGGAGATCGAGGAAAAACTCAACATCAGCGCCATAGATATATATGGACTGAGCGAGGTGATAGGCCCCGGCGTGGCTTCTGAGTGCGAGGAGGCAAAATGCGGGCTGCATATTTTCGAAGACCATTTTATCCCTGAGATTATAGATCCCAACACTAAAGAGGTATTGCCCTATGGAGAGAAAGGGGAACTGGTTTTTACATGTATCACCAAGGAGGCATTTCCCCTGATACGATATCGCACAAGGGATATAAGCGCCCTCCATGCAGAGCCATGCCGTTGCGGGCGAACCTTGGTGCGAATGGACAGGGTAAGCGGGCGCAGCGACGATATGCTGATTATCAGGGGTGTGAATGTTTTTCCGTCCCAGATAGAAAGCGTTTTGATGGAGATAGAAGGCCTTGAGCCTCATTACATGATTATTGTGGACAGGGAGGGTTCGCTGGACACACTGGAGGTTCAGGTCGAAGTCAATGAAAGGCTTTTTTCGGATGAGATAAAGGTCTTGGAGGCTATGGAGGCCAGGATAACTAAGGATATCAAGGAGATGCTCGGCGTGGCGGCAAAGGTAAAACTGGTCGAGCCCAAGACGATAGAAAGGAGCATGGGCAAGGCAAAGAGGGTTATTGATAAAAGAAAGATGTAACATTGCATTTCGTTATATAGTTTGACTGGATTGGCAATCATGCTATTTTATTTAAATCTGGATATTAAATCCTCAAGCTAAGGGAAGGGTGAAAAATGAAGGTAAATCAAATATCCATATTTTTAGAGAATAAATCAGGAAGGCTGTCCGATGTGGCAAGAATTTTGGGTGAGAATAATATCAATATAAGGGCGCTTTCGCTTGCCGACACAACGGATTTCGGCATCCTTAGGCTAATAGTAAATGACACAGAGAAGGCGGACAGGCTTCTTAAAGAAAACGGTTTTACAGTCGGCAAAACAGAGGTTGTGGCCGTGGAGGTTGAGGACAGGCCAGGCGGGCTTGCCAGGATACTGGAAATATTGAACAAAGATGATATAAATGTGGAATATATGTATGCCTTTGTTGAGCGCAGTCGAAACAATGCGGTGATTATCTTTAGGTTCGATGACAAATGCACTGACCGGGCGATAAAATTGTTGAATAAGTCAGGAATCATTGTTCTGGAGGGGAAAAAGATCTACAACCTTTAAGTATATCATAACTGCTCAATATCCTGTGGAAATAGTAACTCATTGCCATTTAAACGCCTTGTTTCACATAACATATTGAGCAGTCACAGTGTATCAATATTTTTCTTGAGAAGCTAAAGGATCAGGAGGTAGCAGATTGAACGGACGGGCTAAAAGTGTATTTTTTTTAATATGGTGCATGGCGCTTACTATTTGTTTTGTAGTTTGTTTTGTAACATGTTCTATTTGCAGGGCCGCAGAGGAAACTTATAAGATAGGAGCGATATTTTCGATAACGGGGTCCGGTTCGTGGCTGGGCGAGCCTGAGCGGAACACGGCAAAGATGATCGAGGATAAGGTGAATGCCGCTGGCGGGATAAACGGCCATCCTATAGAATTGATAATATATGACTCCGAGGGTGACGAAACAAAGGCGGTTTTGAATGCAAAGAAGCTCATAGAAAAGGACGGAGTCCTTGCGATAATAGGGCCGTCGCAGAGCGGTTGCAGCCTTGCCATCATTCCCATAGTTGAAGAGGCGGGTGTGCCTAATCTTTCATGCGCCGCCGCAGCAAAGATAACCGATCCTGTAAAGAAATGGGTATTCAAGGTCACGCAGTCTGACTCCTTTTGCGCAGAGAGGATGTTTGAATACATGCTGAAAAGGGGGATAACAAAGGTGGCTATTATGTCTGTTTCCAGCGGATATGGCGACAGCGGCAGGATGGAGCTTCAAAAGGCTGCAAAAAATATGGGGATAACGATAGTCGCAGACGAGCGCTATAGTGGCAAGGATACTGATATGGTCGCTCAGTTGACAAAGATAAAGGGCACGGATGCCCAGGCCATTGTCAATTGGTCAGTCGGACCCACACAGGTAATTGTCACAAAAAATGTCCGTCAACTTGGACTGAATATCCCGCTGTTTCAAAGTTCGGGTTTTGGAAGTACAAAAAATATAGAACAGGCAGGCAGTTCGGCAGAGGGTGTGATGGTGCCCGTGGGAAGGATACTGGTGGCGGAACTATTGCCGGATTCCCATTATCAGAAAAAGGTCTTGATGGATTATAAGAAGGAATATGAATCCAGGTTTGGGACAGAGGTAAGCACATTTGGCGGTCATGCCTATGATGCCCTTTATATAGTTTTGGAAGCGATTAAGGCAGTTGGTCCTGACCGCGCAAAGATAAGGGAATACATAGAAAATTCAAAGGGTTTTGTTGGCATTGCAGATATATATAATTTTTCAGCAACTGATCACTGCGGCTTGACAAAGGATGCATTTGAGATGCTGATGGTCAAAGATGGCCGCTTTGTGATCGTAGATTAATTAATCATGAGAAACCTTTAGCCAAAGGGAAAGGAGAGGAGACATGAGGTTGTCAAGAAGGATCGTCATTTTGTTATCGGCCTGCCTTATTATCGCCTGTTTTGGTATTAGCCGTATTGCAAAGGCCGCCAATGAGCCCTACAAGATAGGCGCCATCTTTTCCATCACAGGACCTGCTTCATGGCTGGGCGAGCCTGAGCGAAACACGGCAAAGATGATCGCTGATAAGGTGAATGCCGCTGGCGGCATAAACGGGCATCCCATCGAATTGATCATCTATGACACGGAGGGAGATGAGACAAAGTCCGTTTTGAATACCAAAAAGCTTATAGAAAAGGACAATGTGCTCGCCATCATAGGACCTTCGCGCAGCGGATCGAGCCTTGCCATCATACCTACGATTCAAGAGGCACAGGTTCCGAACATTTCTTGCGCCGCATCTATTAAGATTGTGCAGCCTGTCTCTGAAAGGAAATGGGTATTCAAGACCCCTCAACCGGATTCATTTTGTGCGGAAGTAATGTTTGAATATATGCTGGGCAAAGGGATAACAAGGGTTGCCATTATTACAATATCTGACGGCTTTGGCGACAGCGGGAGGATAGAGCTTCTGGAGGCTGCAAAAAAGAAAGGCATAACGATAGTGGCGGACGAGCGTTATGGAGGCAAAGATACGGACATGACAGCCCAGTTGACCAAGATCAAGGGAACGGATGCCCAGGCGATAGTCAATTGGTCTATAGGCCCCACGCAGGTAATTGTCACAAAAAATGTGCATCAGCTCGGGATAAAGATTCCGCTTTTCCAGAGCCATGGCTTTGGGAACACCAAGAATATCGAGCAGGCCGGCGGGGCGGCGGAGGGAGTTCTTGCTCCTATCGGCAGGCTGCTTGTGGCGGAAAGATTGCCCGATTATCATTATCAGAAAAAGCTCCTCATGGATTATAAAAATGAATACATGGAAAAGTTTGGGGCAGAGGCGAGCACATTTGGAGGCCATGCCTATGACTCGATGTATATGGTGATAGAGGCATTAAAGGCGGTAGGGCCGGACAGGGCCAAGATCAGGGATTATCTTGAGAATATGAAGGGATTTGTGGGCACTGCAGGGCTGTTTAATTTTTCTCCTCTCGATCATAACGGATTGACCAAGGAATCATTCGAGATGCTTAAGGTCAAAGACGGGATGTTTGTGATTGCTGATTAGGAATCTTTGCTAACTTGTCAATTTTTACTAAGATATTACAGTATATTTTTACCGGGCTGACCATCGGAAGTATTTTCGCGATGGTCGGCCTGGGTTTTAATATCATCTATAACGCTACGGATATCATCAATTTCGCTCAGGGGGAGTTTGTGATGATCGGGGGGATGGTTATGGTCTCCCTGACCAAAGGCATGAATATCCCCATGATCCCCGCCTTTTTTTTGACTATCATCATAGTGGCCATAGTCGGGATACTTCTTGAGAGGCTGGCAATAAATCCCTTGTCCAATCCATCCATAATAACCATAATCATCATCACCATAGGCGCGTCTATAGTGTTTAAAGGGCTGGCCATGCTTATATGGGGGAAAGACACCTTTATCCTGCCTGCCTTTACAGGTGAAACACCCATTAATGTAGGGGGGGCGGTGATTATCCCCCAATCCATATGGGTGCTGGGCATTACCCTCCTTGTGGTTGCATGCCTTGCGGTTTTTTTTGAAAAGACACTTCTTGGCAAGGCGATGAGGGCATGCGCCACAAACCGGAAGGCGGCAAGCCTTATGGGGATAAACGTCAACAGGATGGTCATGCTTTCATTTGCTTTGAGCGCCGCTATAGGCGCAGTTTCAGGGGTCATTATCACGCCTATCTCCTTGATGGATTATCACAGGGGCACGATGCTCGCAATAAAGGGATTTGCCGCGGCCATATTAGGGGGGCTTGGAAGCGGGGCAGGGGCAGTAATCGCCGGTTTTCTCATAGGCATTATGGAGTCCATGGGCGCAGGCTTTATCTCGTCAGGATACAAGGATGCCATTGCTCTTGTCGTTCTCCTGCTGGTTTTATTTATTAAACCTACCGGGCTTATGGGCAAATCAGAGCTCAGATAGGCGGCAGATTAGCATTAAGATATAAAAAATATTCAATTTTGTGCTTTAATAATAGAAAAATTTTGAACAAGTTTAATGCCCGGGTAAAAATAGAAAAAATAAAATAATAAGATGAACATAAAAAATATTTTCATTTTTATACTTATGCTTGCGGCTATTGTCATTTTCCCTTTGTTTGTGCCAAATAAATACTACATCAGTGTTATGGTGGTGGTGGGTTTTAATGTCCTCATTTGCATCGGCCTTTGTATGCTTATGGGTTATGCAGGCCAGATCTCATTGGGCCATGCCGCATTTTATGGCCTTGGGGCATATACATCCGGCGTGTTATGCACCAAATACCTTTTTAATCCCTGGCTTGCAATGCTATGCGGGATCATTATTACTGGGGGTGTGGCATATCTGATAGGTGTTCCATCGCTCAAACTGAAGGGACATTATCTGGCAATGGCCACACTTGGATTCGGAGAGATCGTATTCATAGCTTTCAATGAACTTTCCTTTCTCACAGGCGGCCCATCGGGCATGACCTCTATCCCAAGGCTTTCACTATTTGGCCTCGCATTGAATACAGACCTTAGATTTTATTGTTTTACCTGGGTGGTTGTGCTGGTTACGGTCATCCTATCCATCAACATTGTGAATTCCAGGGTGGGAAGGGCCCTGCTTGCGATTCATGGAAGCGAAAGGGCCGCTCTGGCCGCAGGGGTTAATGTGCCTGCACACAAGATACAGATTTTTGTCCTGAGCGCGATCTATGCCTCTATTGCAGGGAGCATGTATGCCCATTTCGTGACATTCATCAGCCCAAGCTCCTTTGGTTTTATGAAGTCCATCACACTGGTGACAATGGTGGTGATAGGGGGGATGTCGGATATATGGGGCGCCTGCATCGGTGCGCTTATTTTGACTGTTTTGCCTGAATACCTTCATGTTTTTCACGATTATGAAATCCTCATCTTTGGCGTGACTCTTATGATAATTATGATCCTGATGCCAAAGGGGCTTTTTGTCGGCGCCATGGACGGCATAGAATGGATAAAAAGCAAAATCTTTAGAAAGACAAATGAAAAAGATACTGTCGGCATATAATATCAGAAAGGAATTTGGCGGTCTGACCGCAGTGGACAAAGTAACTTTTGATGTCTACGAAGGACGGATACAGTCCCTCATCGGCCCGAACGGCGCAGGTAAGACCACTATCTTCAATCTTGTTACGGGTTTTTCCCCTTTGACTTCCGGAAAGATACATTTTAGAGACACGATTATAAACAAAAAAAGCCCTCACAAACTTGTTCATATGGGCATAGCCAGGACATTTCAGAATGTGCTGCTTTTTGAAAACATGACTGTTTTGGAGAATGTCATGGTAGGCAGACACATCAGATCCCGATGCGGATTGATCAGCTCTGCCTTCAAGTTTCCCTGGGTATTCAGGGAAGAGCGGGCCATCAGACATAAGGCCATGGAAGAACTGTCTTTTGTAGGACTGGAGAAGAGGGCAGGGGAGAAGGCAGGCAGCTTGCCTTTTGGAGAACAAAGGGCGGTCGAGGTCGCCAGGGCCCTTGCTACAGATCCTGTGCTTATACTGCTGGATGAGCCTGCCGCCGGCCTTAATACGCATGAGACACAGAAACTTGCCCAGCTTATCAAGCAGATAAGGGACAGAGGCATTACCGTGTTTCTTGTAGAGCATGACATGAGCCTTGTTATGGATATATCCGATCATATAATGGTTTTAAACTACGGAGAGAAGATCGCTGAGGGTGGCCCTAGAGAGATACAGAACGATCCTCAGGTTATCGGCGCTTATCTTGGCGAGGAGATTTAGGCATGCTAAAGCTTGTCAGCGTAAGTACATATTACGGGGCGATACAGGCATTAAAGGGGGTCTCCATACACATAAAAAAAGGAGAAATAGTCACCCTGATAGGCGCAAATGGGGCAGGCAAGACAACCACCCTCAATACAATCTCTGGTTTGCTGCATCCAAAGAAGGGGCAGATTTTTTTTCAGGACATGGAGATAACAAGGTTTTCACCTGAAAGGATAGTAAGCCTGGGTATTTCTCAGGCACCTGAGGGCAGGCAGATATTTGCGACAATGTCCGTTATGGACAATCTTCTCCTGGGATCTTATCACCGTTACAAAAGAAAGACCAGACGCCAGATACAACAGGATATGGATGTAATCTTTGAGCTTTTTCCTGTGTTAAAGGAACGGATAAAGCAGAAAGCCGGGACATTAAGCGGTGGAGAGCAGCAGATGCTGGCCATAGGCAGGGCATTTATGTCGAGGCCAAAGATACTACTTTTGGATGAGCCTTCAATGGGTCTCGCCCCTTTGGTTATAAAGGAGATATTCAGCAAGATCAAGGCGTTGCGCGATGAGGGCGCCACTATTTTGCTTGTTGAACAAAACGCAAAGGCTGCCCTTAATATTGCAGACCGTGGCTATGTGATTGAGACAGGCAAGGTGGTGTTTCAGGAGACAACGGAAAAATTGAAGGAAAACAAAGAGGTGCAGAGGGCTTATCTTGGAAAAGGCTACAAAGAGGTATGGGAGTAATGGAGGGAAAAAATAAAATGGATATATGGGATTCCAAAAACGAATGTATGCCAAGGCAGGAAATTGCTCAACTTCAGTTAGAAAGGCTTCAATCGCTTGTGAACAGATGTTACAAGAATGTCGCTTTCTATCACAAGAAATTCGATGAGATAGGGATTGAACCGGAAGATATACAGTCGCTTGATGATCTAAGGTATCTTCCATTTACAACAAAAGATGATTTAAGGAATAGCTATCCGTATGGGATGTTTGCCGTGCCTCTTCGGGAGGTTGTAAGGATACATTCCTCTTCAGGCACTACAGGTAAGGCCACTGTGGTTGGATATACACAAAACGACATAAGCCTTTGGAGCGATCTGGTCGCCAGGTTTTTAACCTCTGGGGGCGTTACAAAGGATGATGTGATTCAGATAGCCTTTGGCTATGGCCTGTTTACGGGTGGCTTCGGCCTTCATTATGGCGCTGAGAGGATTGGGGCTTCGGTCATACCTGCCTCTAGCGGGAATACAAAACGTCAGATACAGATAATGGTGGATTTTAAAACAACGGCTCTGGTCTGCACCCCATCCTATGCCCTTTATATCGCTGAGGTAATGGAGGAAATGGGGGTTGATCCAAAACCATTGTCTTTAAAACTAGGCCTCTTCGGATCTGAACCATGGACTGAGAGTATGAGAAAACAGATCGAAGAAAGGCTTTTTATAAGCGCAACGGATAATTACGGGCTTAGTGAAATAATCGGCCCAGGCGTATCCGGTGAATGTTTAAACAAAAACGGGTTGCATATATATGAGGACCATTTTATTCCGGAGATCATAGATCCTGCTACAGGAAAGGCCCTGCCTATGGGAGAAAAAGGGGAGCTTGTATTGACAACGCTTACAAAGGAGGCATTCCCTGTCATTCGCTACCGTACAGGCGACATAACCCAGCTTTTTGACGATCCCTGTTCATGCGGCAGGACCATGGTTCGTATGAAAAAGGTCTCCGGAAGGACTGACGATATGCTGATTGTCCGGGGGGTGAATATATTTCCGTCTCAGATCGAGGAGATACTTATGGGAATCGAAGGCACCGAACCGCACTATCAGATCATTATAGACCGGAAAAAGGCGCTGGATGAACTGGAGATCCAGGTGGAGGTCTCGGAGAATATCTTCTTTGACGAGATGAAAAAGGAGCAGGAACTTATTGAGCATATAAAAAAGGAAATATTTTCAGGATTGGGGATTAACGCAAAAATAAAGCTGGTAGAGCCAAAGAGCATAGAGCGAACCACAGGCAAATCAAAGAGGGTGATAGATAAAAGGCAGATATATAATAATAACGATATCGAATGAGTGTAACCAAAATATAGTAAAATCGTAAGTTCATATTATTATGTCTTTTATGCTAATGAGGTAACTTTTTTAATATCTTCTTATACCTTTCCACCTTAAGGCACCATAACTTTTATTAATTGTACAGCCCTTTTTTATTTCATTTTTCAGCCTCTATTCTATATCTTTCTAAAATCAGTTTGAGCTTACGATTCCATCAATGAGGGTGGAAGGGTCTATGATCAGTTGGACAAGAAGGGTTACCAAAATAAATGATGCATCGGCATTGGGGCATGAATGATCTCAAATATTCATTTGAGTGTAACCAAAATGGAACATTGTTGATTGTTACAAGTTTCCAGATTTACGGGTGTCTATCTTTTTCCGAATTGCCAAATGAAAATTGCGCCATTTTGGTTACACTCTATTCATTTTATCAGAGAGGCAAAAAGAATTTCAGATAGGTGGTAGAAAGGGGCTCTCTTCCGGGTGACTGAGAAACCCCATAATATCCACTATATACTTACAGAGTAGGCAACCCCCAGACATCAGCCGGTGTCAAAAGACTTGTGAACGAGTAATTGAATTGTGACGGGGGATATAAAATGGCATAGATTATGTTAGCCGGATTATAAAATCGTCCAAACTCGCTAATTCCCGGGGGAGGCAATGATTCAAAACCCAAAGGCAATGTAATGGGCACTGGCGAACCTGAGACCGGATCGGTCAGATATGAGGGTGGCCAGGGATTGTGGCCATAATAAGGACTAAAATAGCTCAGCCCGCCTCCCAGAACGGAAGGGATGTTATAAAGCAACCACGGGAATTGCTGGGCTGGGTCCCATGCCATTACGGACTGGACCGGAAGTATGGTATCGTTGCTCAGTTCATTGATCAGGGGGACGCTTATACCCGTCACCGGATCCACAGGGGAAAGCGCCGGTGACCAGAGGGGCCAGAGAATGTTATAGGGTGGCAATGCTTGCCAATACTGTGCATGGGACAGGGAAATCCCCATAATCATTAGGCCCGTCAGGATCGCAAGGGATATCAGCCCCGATCTAAAAAACTTTTTTTCTAAAGTCATCTGAACACTCCTTTCATAAAACCTGAATGAAAGCGGCATCGTGAAAAAAGTTATTGGTCCATTCTTTTCGCCTCCTTCCTGACTGCCTTTGTCAGATTTAGAATGAAATATTTATAAGAAGTTGATAAGCAAGAGCCATGCCTCATGTATATAAAAATAAAGATTTCACTCTTTGGACACATTTGGACTCATAATA
>JAFGSM010000096.1 GCA_016934595.1 bacterium
AAATCTCTGAGCATTATCCGTATGCCTGGTTGACCTTTTCTGTATAGTGCTGTCAATCAGAATCATTATCCTCCAGGGAAGTTTATTTTTCCTCAGACGTTTCAAAACCTTGGCAATCCTTTTTGCCTGCTTCCTTGATAAATTGGATAAGGCGCTGACTGCTAATTCCGGATGGTTTTTTAAAACCTTGCTGTATCCTGATTTGCTCAACCCTGAAAACTATAGACGTTCAGATAATTAATTACAAGAATATCCCATAGAAACTTTCTAATTTTAGAGGGCTTATGATGACAGCAAAGTGTAATCAATTATCTGAAAAACTATAGATGCTTCATCTAATCGAATGTTTACGCATCTCAACCATCAGAAACATAAGATAGCCGAAACATACATTTCTGAGACGGCGTTTGACATCTATATAAACTGTTTTTTATTTTTGTGATAAAGTTTATTCCGATATTCCTGTGATCCAAAAAACATTGTTGATATTAATTTGTCAACTATGCGAGATCTTTGAGTGGATACGCAGCAGGGGGATCACTTCTTTAACGAGACCATCAATAATAAATGGATAATAACCTGTACAAACAAGAGATTTTATGCTATTATTATGCAATTTTATAGATGCTACTCGCAAGAAAATGATTTTTTATTAAAGTTTTTTTAACATGCGCTATCAATTGGAGGTTTATTTTTTTGCATGGAATTTATACAGAACAATATAATAAAGTTACAGAGGTTGAAGTTCGTCCTTAGGGCCCTTCGTTACCGGAATTTCCGGATCTTTTTCTATGGGCAGAGCGTTTCCCTGATCGGCACATGGATGCAGACAATCGCCATGAGCTGGCTGGTATTTCGATTGACAGGCTCAGGATTTCTCCTGGGATTGGTAGGGTTTTCTACCCAGTTCCCGGCCTTTCTTATGAGCCCTTTTGCAGGTGTCTATGTGGACAGATTAAACCGCCGGTGGCTGGTGATTGTTGCCCAAACCCTGGCCATGATTCAGGCGTTCATTTTAGCCTTCCTGACGCTGACCGGCGCCATCAAGGTCTGGCATATCATCATCCTGAGCATTTTTCTTGGTGTGATATATGCCCTTGATATACCTGCCCGCCAGGCATTTTTTGTGGATATTATCGAAAAAAGAGACGATTTGGGTAATGCCATTGCACTTAATTCTTTGATATTCAATGGAGCAAGGCTGGTTGGCCCTTCGATAGCAGGCATACTTATAGCAGTAGTCGGGGAGGGCCTGTGTTTTTTTATAAATGGCTTGAGTTTCCTTGCAGTTATCATTTCCCTTCTGGTTATGAAGGTCAAACAGGCAGAAACAAATAGCCGGAAGCGCCATTTCGTGAAAGAGCTGAGAGAGGGATTCGTCTATGCATTCAGGTTATCGGCCATAAGGTCTGTCCTCATTTTTCTTGCAGTGGTCAGTTTTGCAGGTCTGCCATATATAGTTCTGATGCCGATTTTTGCCAAGGATGTCCTGCACGGAGGTCCACAGACACTGGGCTTTCTAATAGCAGCATCAGGCATAGGGGCCTTATGCGGGGCGATTTATCTTGCATCCCAAAAAAGCGTCCTGGGTCTTGGGGAGGTTATCGCCATTTCCACAATCATCTTTGGGATCGGTCTCATCGCCTTTTCCCAATCGAGGATTTTCCTGGTCTCTTCCTTCCTGTTGCTATTTATAGGCGGCGGGATGATGATATTTCTGGTAGGAAGCAATATAATCCTCCAGACTATTGTGGATGAGGATAAAAGGGGGAGGGTTATGAGTTTTTTTACCATGGCCTTCATGGGCATGGAACCTCTGGGGAGTCTTGTCGCGGGCAGCCTGTCGAGTGCCATAGGAGCGCCAAAGACGATCATGGCCGGTGGGATTGTCTGTATCCTTGGCTCAATATTTTTCGCAAGAAACCTGAACATATTGAGAGAATCCATCCTTCCTTTATATGAAAAAATGGATGGCATCTCTGAGGCAGTTTCGGAAGGATAAATCTAAGGCATTCATATTTTAATGGATAAACAACCGATTGATGCGAGGGGGGGACAGAAAAGTTATGCCGGACATGATGAATTCGAAAGGAATAAGGCATCTTGTTTTTTCTTGCTTTCGTTGATATCCCTGAATACAAGAATGATATCCGTGATCTCTCCATTCCTGTCCCTTATTGGGGTACCTGTGCCTTCAATGCATATTTCCTTACAGTCTTTGTTGTTAAATACCAGGAGGTTAGAAAACGTGGAGCCGGCATCTTTGGAGATTACTCTTGTCACTGGATTTATGAACTCTTTATCCGTCAACCCATTCATAACCGTCAAGATATCTGCCAGGGGTTTGCCGGCAGTCTCCTTTTCCTCTAAACCGGTGATGGATTCCGCTGCAAAATTCATAAGTTTTAAAATGCCTTTTGAATCGGTTACTATCACAGCGTCTGTGACATTTTTGAGGATCCTTTGAAGCCATTCTTGATTCTCCTTTAATTCCTTTTCAATCCTGCCTTTTCGGATAGCCATTTCAAGGGTGCCTTTTAAATGACTTATATCAAACGGTTTAACTATATATCCGAAAGGTTCTGCAATTTTAGCCCGCTCCATGGTTTCGCTGTCCGCATAGCCTGTAAGAAACACTATGGGAATTTTAAAACGGGAGTAGATTTCGCGAGCTGTTTCAATGCCATCCATCTCCCCAACAAGCGATATATCCATCAGCGCTAGATCAGGGGTTTTCTCCTGGGCGATTCGAACGGCATCTTCTCCTGAGGAGCAGACTGCCGAAACCTCGTGCCCCAAACTGATTAAAATCGATTTCAACAATCTTACGATATCATCCTCGTCCTCAACGATCAGTATGCTTTTCCCTGACATATATTCTCCGTTTCTTAAAGTGCATATTTTTCAAACCCCTATGTAAGTCTATACTCAAACATCTTTTCGGATATTTTTTTGTTTTCGATTGGGATAATCTTGCAGAGGCAAGGTTTAATATGCTTTTAACGGCCACAAATTACGTTTTTAAGACATATTTGTCATTTTTGTTTTGACTAACCCTCATGACCTTACAGTCACAACGAGGCATGAAAATGAATAAAAACAAAGTAGTTTTCGATCATTTTTTAACTGCTCATATTGAGATTATTTTGATAAATAATTGATCAACTGGCTGGCCTTCGCCATCATTTGTCGCCCATAATCAAAACTAATAAAATCATTTATAATACAAAAGGATAGCTTGATATTTTTGATTTGTTATCTCTCTTGGCATAACAAATGCTCTATCCGCCTTTAGGATTTAAACTCAAAAAACAAAACCTAATTCCTTGAATTTGGGAAATTCCCTGCTGCTTTCTTGGGCAGGGAATCTCCAATATTTTAATCGCATAGGAATTTTCATTTTTTTCATGTGGGTTTTCGGGCAGGTTTAACAAAGTCCGCCCGAAGGGCGCTAATTTAATTTTAATTTTATATCGTTTAGGGATTTATTACATAAGAATTTCCATTTTTTCGTTCGGGTTTTCAGTTAGTTCTGCTGTACATCCAAATGGGCGATAAGTTAATGGATAAGATTTAAGGAGGAATCAAATTGTCTGAATTAAATATAGATAGATGCAATAATAGGAGTTATAAAGTCCTGGTAGTAGATGATGAAGACGCAGTCAGACTAACCATAGAGGAGATATTAAAGCATCTGAACTGCAATGTGATCCATGCAGGCAACGGTCAGGAGGCCCTCGATATTGTCAAAACAACCAACCTGGATCTGATAATCCTTGACCTTCTTTTGCCGGGAAAACACGGATTCTCTGTTTGTTCGGACATTCGCCAGATGGACAAGGGGAGGAACGTCCCTATCCTGATGATCACTGCTGTATATACAAAGATGAAATACTGTCATCAGGCAAAAGAATATGGCGCAGATGCCTATATGACGAAACCATTTAAATTGGAAGCGTTTATTAACGAGGTAAAAAGGCTGCTTAAGATTGAAAAGACCCAGCAGATGGCTGTGGCGAATGCAAAATGACCATAATGCCTTTTAAAGAAAGGGAAAGAACCGGATGGATTTCATTATAGATTGGTCAAAAAAAAAGACCGTAATATTGACAAGATGGCTGGTCATCATAGTAATATCTTATCTGATAATCTTTAGTCAGGGTTATCAGCACTTTTCCTTTATTTCCCTGGAGTCCTTGCTCATAGTCTTTTTAATATTGTCAAACATCTTTTTTCTGACAAGGGATGATTCATTTTTTTCGCGGAGGTTTTTTGATGTAACCCTATACAGTTTTGACATCACGATGGTAACATTTGGCATTCTTCTGGCGAGAGTAACGGAGGTGGATTTCTATATCCTATTCTTTCTCGAGATTATAATCATAGGGCTTGCCAATAATCTTATAAACGTTGTTTTCAATGCCATCCTGATTTGCGCCATCTATGCATTCTTTTTGAGCCATGGAGAGGGTAGATTCATCATCGATTTTACCCAGGGAGGGATAGTATATAAGGCAGATTACCTGCTGCGAATCCCGCTGCTTTTTATTGTGGCGCTTTTTTTTGGGACCATCATAACCAAGGTAAAACAAAAGACAAAAGAGGTTAAAGACCTTTCTAAGAAGTGTCATCTCATACTCAGCAGCACTCCGGATATGGTTATTTCCACAAATCGGGATGGAGAATTTACCTTTGCGAGTCCCAGCGCTAAAGATCTGACCGGATGTCCTCCTGATGCGCTTGTGGCGGATAAAAACATTTTCGACAGGTTGATAATCGATGGGGATAAATCAAGGATAACCACCTTGATCCGGAACCTAAGCAAGGCCCCTGAACAGGGGGAAATCGAATTCAGGATAAACCATACAGCCAAAGGCATTAGGTGGCTCAGGATGCTTTACGCCCCGCTTATAGATGAGCAAGGGAATCAAATAGGCATACAGGGGTCTATGAGGGATGTGACCGATCTTAAAGAAAGCCAGGAGGCCGTGATAAGGTCAGCATGTCATACCTCCATGGGGAAGCTGGCGTTCAGTATGGCTCAAGAGATAAACAATCCCCTTCAGGTTATCAAAAACATGATCTATAAGATTGGGGAAAATGTCGGTAATTATAGAACTGACAAGAATGACCTGGATATGATAAAGGAAGGGGCTACACGAATCGAGAATATTGTTCAGAAGATACTTTGGATATATCAATCGGATATATCTGAAAGGGTGGCTGTCGATATCCATTACCTCCTTCAAAAGGCCCTGTCCATTACAAAGAACAGGATGAAGATAGACCATATACAGATCAAACTGACATTCCATCCCAAAGAGATCAGGGTGCTTGCCATTCCAAACCGGTTATACGAGGCATTCACCAATATCATCCTGAATTCTATAGAGGCTATAAGCAATGGGGGAGAGATATCTATATCCACATCCCTGAAGGGGAGAAATGTAGAAATAAGATTTTCGGACACAGGACAGGGTATATCCGCCAGGGACATAGATCATATATTCGAACCCTTTTACACCACAAAAAAAAGAAAGCAGGCATGCGGGCTTGGCCTTACTGTATGCTACTGGATATTGAACGATCTGGGAGGGAATA
Source organism: bacterium (assembly GCA_016934595.1). Taxonomy (GTDB): domain Bacteria; phylum SZUA-182; class SZUA-182; order DTGQ01; family JAFGSM01; genus JAFGSM01. Next base: position 5,602 of record JAFGSM010000096.1, read on the forward strand.
TCCGGGTCCAAAGCCTTGAGGGAAAAGGCGCAACATTTATCCTAACCCTCCCTGTTTGCAATTTGTCTGAAAAACCAAAGGAGGGGAGGGCCATGGAGGTGTGTTATGCATAATGAAACGTCCATGAATCTTCGATTCACAAAAGGGCATGAAAATTCACAAAGGGGATTTTCGGGTGAAATATCTATGAATCTTCGCGTCTCAAAGGAGAATGAAGATACCCGATTAAGGTTTTCGGATGAAAGAAAATGGAAGATCATGCTCATCGACGATGACCCCCTTGTGTTGAACAGTTTTTTATCGCTTCTAAACCGGGACGGATATCAAACAGTAGGGGTGCCAAATGCTTTGATGGCCTTGAACCTTCTTGAGAAGGATACATTCGATATCGTGCTTACAGAACTTGTTATGGAAGAGATGAGAGGTGATGAGCTTCTTTCCGCCATATTTCAGAAATCGCCAGACATCAAGGTTATGGTCATCACAGGCTACGGCACTTTAAAGATGGCGATTAAGGCAATGCAAAACGGTGCTTATGACTATATACTGAAACCTTGCGAGTATCAGGACCTTAAGATAAGGATCAACAGGGCGATAAGTTCGATAAGGGCCATAGAGTCCAAAAAAAAGGCGGAAAAGGATCTGAAAGACTCGGAGGAAAGACACAGGATCCTCCTGGAAAATATACATGACCTGATTCTGCTTTGCGAAAAAGACGGCAATTGCATATATGCGAGCCCAAGCTGGAAGACCCAGTTCGGTTTATCCTTAAGCAGCCTGACAGGGAAGGGCTGGCTTGATCTTTTGTCCCAGGAAGATAAAAACAAGATCGCTCAGGCGCTTCATTCAATAGAGAAACAGAAGGGATTAAACCACGAGCTGGAGATTGTGCTTAATGGTAATAGCGGAGTAAAAAGGGTATTCAGCGGGTATATGCTTTTGACAAAGAATCCTGATGATCAAAAGACCCTTGTTTTTTTCTTTCTACACGAAATTACTGAATACCTAAAAAACAAGGCGCAGGAAAGAGAAATTGAGCGTCTCAATGCTGCCAAGGATCTCGCTATAGCCACTGCCCACAATATCAATCAGCCTATGACATGCATAAGGGGACTGACCGAACTTATGGCCTTAAAAATAGAGAATGAAGGGGAAGACTCTCTGCACCTGAGAGAGATCATATCCCAGTGTGACAGGGTCCAGAAGATTATAGAAAAGCTCCTTCACATAAATAAATATGAGACGATTCCTTATGTGGATGAGGATATGCTCAGACTCAGCGAACCTGAACATGAACATGCCTCTTCCAAAAGACAATAATCATTCCCGTCTCTTGCCGGTGATCTAAAGATACGAAACAGTTTTGCCGATAAGACATTGTAAACATCCCGGCTAAACACCGGATATCCGTTTATATAATCAGCCTTATTATCGTTGTCAGGGACAGAAGGTTATGTTATGCGCCCAAAATTTTGTAAGAATATTTGTAAGAATATATTAACGACAGTACATGGCCCTGTTTTTAGATTTACGGTTTCAGCATGTCTCATGGCCTGCCTTTGCCTTTTTCTTGGTTTGCCCAAAACATGCCAGGCACAGAGATACCGGCAAAATACATCCTATTACCCTGACATATATATAAAAGGGCCATTTCTCAGACTGGGATTCGGATATGGGATACCTTACGGTCAACTTGGGCTCAACGGGGAATACATGATCTTTGACTATTTGTCCATGACAGGCGGGATGGGATACAGCCCCGGGGGATCATCCTGGATTATGGGGATCAGGGTATATGTGAATGAGCCCGCAAGGCGGTTAAGGCCCAGGATATCCGCCATGTACGGCACTGTGAGCGTGCTGGCTAAAAAATACGGACCGGAAGAGACATACGAAAATGATCAGGGATATGCCTACGGTCTGGGTCTTGAATGGAAATTTCTTGATTCAGGAAAACATAGCCTGGACTTCGATATCATCATGACGGATTACGATGCGCCGCCTGGTTATGAGAAAAAAGGGCCAAGTATAAAATTTTCCCTGGGCTATGGTCGTATATTTTAAAAAAAGGAGCGTTTTTATGTCTTTATACCGTAGGTATATGCAATTAAAAGTTCAAACTAAGATTTCTCTTCTACTTTCCCTTTTAATGTTCATTTCGCTGACAGGTTTTATTTTTTTGAAACTTGCACAAACCAGGAAGGCAAACGTACTTTACGATGATATTAGAAAGGAAAAGGCTGTCTTTTTCGATAAGATAATCAATCTTAAAGGCATGCCTCTCTCAACGTTCGTGAAGGATTATACGTTTTGGGACGATATGGTGGTTTTTCTTGGCACGGGCGATGAAACATGGGCGCAAGAAAACATAGACACCGCCCTTGAAACATTTTCCGCAGATGCTGCATGGGTATTCAAGAAGGATTATTCCATGATATATCATGTAAATGATATCGAGGCCTGTAATCTCAAAAATTTTCCCATACATTTTTCTTTATGGAAGAGGTTGTTTGAGAAAGACAGGTTTTGCCACTTTTTTTGTCAGATTCCCCAAGGATTGCTTGAGATAAGGGGCGCCACTATTCATCCGACCTCTGATAGCGAACGTCAGACTGATCCAAAAGGCTTTTTCTTTGCGGCGAAGCTTTGGACAGAGGAATATTTAAAAGACATCGCAAAATTGACTGGAAGCAACGTTGCACTGGCGGATAATGCGGATAACCTGGAAAACGAGGGATTTAACAGCATCGGCAAGGGAAAAGGCTTGATATCCTTTTCGAAAGAGCTTTTACAGTGGGACAAAAACCCATTAAACTTTATCAAGGTTGGCATTAAATCAAAGGTCATAAACGAAATCAATAAGGGTTCGAATATGCTGCTGTTATCCGCAATCATTCTTGAGCTTTCCATATTTCTAATCCTCACCCTGCTTTTGCTGATCTGGGTAAGCAGACCGCTGCATCTTATATCGAAGTGCTTGGGTTCGGAAAACATTTCAATAATAGACAGTTTGCAGGAAAATAAAACAGAATTTGGCAATATAGCCCGACTTATAAAGGGGTTTTTTACCCAAAAGAAAGAACTTGCCGATGCGCGCGATGCGCTTGAGGAAAAAGTCAAGGAGCGTACCGCTGAATTGACCTGTGCGAACAAGGCGCTTGAGCATGAGATATCCTTACGCAAGAAAGAAGAGGCTGAAAAGGAAAGGGTTTGGTCTATGCTTATCCAATCGGAAAAAATGGCGATATTGGGCCAGATGGGCGGCATTCTGGCACATGAAATAAGAAACCCTTTGACTGTCATAAATGGATATGCAGAGTTAATCCTTATGAATGATAATAAAAACGGCAACGGTCGAGAGGTATTTAAAGCAATTGCAGAAGAATCCAAAAGATGCATTACATTCCTCGAGCAGATTCTCAATTTTATAAGGAAAGGAAAGGTGGATAAAGAAAATGTCGATTTAAACGGATTGATCAACAATACAAAGCCGCTTATAGAGGCAAAGGCAAAAGCGAGTTCAGTGAATCTGCATACTGATCTTTCTTTCGGTTTGCCTGTTATTTCCGCTAACCCTTCGCAGATTCAGCAGCTTGTTATTAATCTTTGCAACAACGCCATTGATGCCATGCCCAAAGGCGGGGTGCTGTATTTGCGCACAAAGTTATTGGAGAATAACGGGGCATCGAACGCGGAGATCCAGATTAAAGATAACGGCGCAGGCATTTCCAAGGAAATACAAGAAAATATCTTTGAGCCTTTCTTCACCACCAAGGAGGCAGGCAAAGGTACAGGACTGGGGCTTGCTTTGGTGAATGACATCGTCCAAAAACACAACGGCTCTATCTCCTTTGAAAGCGAACCCGGCATAGGAACAACCTTTAAAATACTGTTGCCAGTAAATGGTTCTGCTTCATAAGGCCACACCATAATCTGGATATTCGATTTTTTCACAAGGATGGCTTGATAAACAGCCGTTTAAAAAATCTTAGCCTAATTATGCCGCCGCCTCAAATTCGGATAGTTCCCTTGCATAATCCAAGCAAGCTGCAATCTGTTTTTCATATAGGTCAGAAAATTTTATTTGAGTGTAACCAAAATGGCGCAATTTTCATTTGGCATTTCGGAAAAAGATAGACACCCGTAAATCTGGAAACTTGTAACAATCAACAATGTTCCATTTTGGTTACACTCATTTTATTTGATGGGCCTTATTTGTGGGAGTTTAGCTAACCTGAATTCACTGGGATTGATATCTACATCATTATATTGATCAGTCAACCGGCAAATGTATGTTTACCGTTGTACCTTTACCTTCTTGACTTTCTATTTTTATCCTTCCATTGTGCATCTCTATTAATCCTAAGACGATGGAAAGCCCCAGGCCGGTTTTTTCAGATGATTTTGAATAGAACGGCTCGAATAGATGTGGGATATCTTTTTCTTTTATCCCTATTCCGCTGTCTTTAATCGTTACTTGAACCCAGCCTTTGGAGATATGATCCTCAGTTTTTTCCTCCTTTATGACACCCGTCTTAATGATAATCTTGCCTCCCTCTGGCATCGCGCTAATCGAATTGAGTAAAATATTCAAAAAGACCTGTTGCATTTTAGAAACATCGATCGAAATTAGCGGAATATCCAGATCAAAAGATTTTTCAATGTTGATATTGCCGGACATTAATTCCTTGCTTAATAATTTGAGTGTTTCTTTGATAGGATAATGGATATCCTCTCTAGTGGTAAAAAAAACTTTGGGTTTGCCAAAATCCATCAGGGTTTCCAGAAGTTTCTCTAACCTTTTAACCTCGTGAATTAGGCTTTCCATGTCCTGACATATATCATCCCAGACCTTATTTTGTCTCAAACGCTCCATCATGGCCTGGGCCATCAGTCCGATACCTACGAGGGGGTTCCTGATTTCATGCACAATAGACGCAGCGAGCTTTCCCATCAGCTTAAGCCTTCCCTGATGTTGAAGCTCTTTTTCAATTTTTTCCTCTTTTGTGATCTCGGCTTTCTTGTATTCAATGATATTCCCTAAACGTTCGGCAATAGCGTCAATAAGGTTCCTTTCTTCCTTTAGGAAGGGCACCTCATCGCTTTCCTGACTTTCTCCCGTGTAAAAGACCTCCAGAACACCGATCCGTTTCCAATATACGATAATATCACTCGCCTGTTTACAAACAGTCTTCCGGAAATTTTTTGTACGCCATTCCCTGTCTTCAATGATTACCCTAACGCAGGTCATGTCCGGATATTGCCAGGAAGATGGGATGATATCCACTATTCCTTGAATGATTTCCTCTAACGAAATTCCAGATTTCGCAACGATATTGGAAATGGCATAGAGACAATTCAGCTCCTTGACCCGTTTAACGAGGTCATATGTCCTCTTTTCAAGTTCCTCAGCCATTTTCTTGCGCTCCTCAATGTCGATAATCGCAGTCCTGAATCTTTTATATTCCCCGTCCTTATCTCTAAAGGCGATGCTTTCCAGTTGAGCATGGAAGGGAGCGCCGTCTTTTTTTATCAGAAGCAGTTCGCAAGTCTGTTTAAGCCCGGTCTCTAAAACCTGTTTGCGATGCAGATAAAACTTGTCCTGGTTCTCTTTGGCAACGAAACGGGAAAAAGGGGTGCTGATTAAATAATGCCGCTCTACGCCCAGTAACCAGGATCCTGTCAGATTTATCTCAAGGATCATCCCGTTTTGGTTAATGGTCAGATATCCAATGGGGGCAAAGTCATAAAGGTCCACATATTTTTCCTGTGACTCCAGAAGTTTTTCATG
>JAFGSM010000097.1 GCA_016934595.1 bacterium
ATTAATAAAATATACACTAAATTTATAATATCATACTGATATTTTTGAACGATTTAGACTTTTTACGAGGCCATCAATATTAATTTTTGAAAATTATTCAAATAACCGGGAGTAAGATCATGAAAACTGATATCGGCAGATGCGGTCAAACAGAAGGAAATAAACATTCCAATTCCTCTCCACACGTTTATATCGAAAATATCTCACAATATGAAGGACAATCTGTAACTTTAAAGGGTTGGCTATACAACAAACGCACCGGCGGCAAGCTTGTATTCATCCAGTTGAGGGATGGTACCGGCATCATACAGTGTGTTGTATTCAAACCGGATGTAACCGATGAGATATTTAAAAGTGCTGAGCTGTTAAACCAGGAATCTTCCCTCATTGTAACAGGTATAGTTAAAAAGGACAAAAGGTCGCCTATTGGATATGAGATAGGGGTCAGTGATTTGAAGATCCTTCAATTGGTTGAAAACTATCCTATAACCCCAAAGGAGCATGGCATAAATTTTTTGATGCAGCACAGGCATCTTTGGCTTAGATCCAGCAATCAGCATGCCATACTCCGGATCAGGCATGAATTGATAAAGGCGTGCAGGGCCTTTTTTGATCAGCATGGATTTACACTTTTGGATGCCCCTATATTTACCCCTTCCGCTTGTGAAGGGACAACGACACTTTTTGCAACTGAGTACTTCGGGGACAAGGCTTATCTCACACAAAGCGGCCAGCTTTATATGGAGGCAGGGGCAATGGCCTTTGGCAAGGTATACTGCTTTGGCCCAACATTCAGGGCCGAAAAATCCAAAACAAGAAGACACCTTACAGAATTCTGGATGATAGAACCTGAGGTGGCTTATGCATGTATCGAGGACATCTACGATCTTGCAGAAGAATTTATATGCTTTATTGTAAAGCAGGTGCTCAGCAACAAACGTGATGAGCTGGTGTCATTGGGCCGTGATATCAAGTTATTAGAATGTGTTGTGCCTCCGTTTCCACGAATTAGCTATTCTGAGGCGTTGGAATTATTGGAAAAGTCCGGATACAGCATAGAATGGGGAAACGACCTGGGCGGGGACGATGAGACGGTATTATCCAATATGTTCAAAAAACCGATCCTTATACACCACTATCCTGCCAAATGCAAGGCATTCTATATGAAGGAAGACCCGAAACAACCTGGACAGGCGCTTTGTGTAGATATTCTTGCGCCGGAAGGTTATGGGGAAATCATTGGAGGAGGGCAAAGAGAGGAGAATCCTGACATACTTGAGGCCAAAATTAAACAGCACAATCTTCCGTTAGACTCATTTCAGTGGTATCTGGATCTCAGGCGCTTCGGGTCCGTGCCTCATGCAGGGTTCGGCATGGGGATAGAGAGGGCGCTTGCCTGGATTTGCGGCATTAAACATGTCAGGGAAACAATCCCCTTCCCAAGGATGCTATATAAGATATATCCATAATGGGGAATTTATCCGAAATAGGATTAATAATCGAACATCTGATGGATTCGCCCCAGCTTAAAAAACGATGGACAGAATATCTCATAAAATCTAAGTGGACAGGGTTGGTTGGGGAGAAAATGGCTCAGCATATAATGCCTGGAACTATCGATCAGGATAAACTGACTGTTTTAATAGATGACGAAAGATGGGCAAATGCATTTGTCGACCTCAAGGACAAAGTCCTTGAAAAAATATATCAGGCCATTGGGGATCAGCCTGTAAGGGATTTTATTATACGCATGGAGAAGAAACCACCTGTGACGAGAAGAAAAAAAAGTGAAACGCCCGTGAATTTTAGATTCACAAAGGGGGATGAAAATCAACCTTTTTGTCATTCCGGCGAAGGCCGGAATCCAGGATTTACAGATGAAACAAAGGAACAAACTGACAATCATTTGACACCTCAACCGTCAGGGCCTGCTGTTAATCAAGCCCTTAGCAAGAAGATCGAAGATGATTTGGACATGATAAAAGACCTTGACTTAAGGGCCGCTTTAAGGAGTATCATAATCAAATCCAGAAATTCTGAGCAATAAGAGGTTGTTCACGGGAGGTTATCCTTTTGGCAAAAGCTATATCACATTTTGATTGAGATTGATCGGTTCTTAACCTTATTTATGTATTAACCCTATGGATTTTAGAGCTTTTTCAATCTTTCACCTTTTCGAACTTTAATCAGATGCAACATTTTGTTAAAATATTTGGGACGAAAATTGATTCTATTTTCATGATTCGTGGTGCCGCTAAAAAGCGGCATGGGTGTTTACCATGAAAATACATTTTCATCCTCGGGGGCGAACAACCCTTGTTCACGAGCGTTTATTCAATATGCCTTGACAAAACATTGCTTTTATATTTCCTTTTTGTTAGAATTTTTATAGAAGTTAATGAATAAAATTGATAAAAAGTTAGAAAATTATCCAGCAAGGTAAACACTCAATATGCGTTGGATTTTGGATATGGATAACACCTACTTGAGTTTATAACCTCGATCCCCGTTTAATACATAGGATCATGATGGTTTGTATGAAGGTTTGTATGAAAGCGATTAAAAAAACGTTTGTTCAGATGAATCTTCATCATTCGACCTGTTTCACATAGCGTCCGCCTCTTCTTTTGTGAAGAGGCGGACGCTTGAG
>JAFGSM010000098.1 GCA_016934595.1 bacterium
ATTGCCAAACCATCCAGGCCGTCAGTCAGATTGACACTATTGGATGTTGCTACGATCACAAAGAAACAAAACGGGATATACAACCAATACATATCAGGCCTTAACTCCTTGAAAAATGGCACAGCAAGCTCCGTTGTGTATGAGTTCGCAGGGTTTAAATATAAATATATCCCTACGGCAAATGCAATGATACTTTGAAAAAAGAACTTGGATTTTATCCGCAGCCCTGAATTCCTCCCCCTGCTCCTCAATTTAATGTAATCATCCCAAAAACCCAAAAGCCCATAGGAAAGAGTGACAAGAATGACAATCCAGATATAGCGGTTCGTCAGGTCGGCCCACAGAAGTGTAGGTATAATAATGGCTATCAGTATAAGGATGCCGCCCATGGTTGGCGTCCCCGCCTTTTTGCGATGCACTTCAGGTACCTCAACACGTATATTTTCACCGACATTGAAAAATCTGAGCTTGTTTATAAGCCAGGGGCCAAGCATAAAGCTCAGAACAAGCGATGTTAAGGTGGCATACGCAGCCCTGAATGTTATATATCGAAATACATTCAAGAATGAATATCTGTTATGAAAGGAATATAGAATATGATAAAGCATCTATGGGACCTCTCTTTGCACATGCATGTCCCTTTTTACGCCATTCTTTACATCATTTTTTACGCCATTTTTAACATTATTTTTAACACTATTCCTTGAGCCAATTAGATCTATCAATCTTTTGGATACCTTATCCAGACTCATCTGCCTTGACCCTTTTATTAGCGCCCAGTCTTTCGGATGAAGCAGTGAATCAGCCAATCCCACAACAGCCTCATGATCGTCCATTGACCACACCTTTTGAGCAGGGAATCCACTTTTTATCGCCTCCTGGGCCATCATCTTTGCCTGAGGTCCAAACGCAATGAGAAAATCCACTTTCCTCTTATAACCAAGCCATTGACCGAGCTGGCGATGCAGACACTCGGATTGATCTCCCAATTCCAGCATATCGCCCAATATGGCCAAAGACCTTCCTGTACCCTTGCACTCAATTAGGGTTTTAAGAGCCAAATGCACGGATTCCGGATTCGCATTATATGAATCATCCAATATATGAATGTCATTCACAACGTGGTGATGCATCCGACCCGGCGAAGGGATGAACCCTCGAATCCCTGCCTCGATCTCGCTTCTGCCGCATCCAAGCTGTATGGCTATGGCAACGGCCATTGCCAGGTTATAGGCAATAAACCTCCCCAAAACTGGCATGGAAAATGAAAATACTTCCCCTCCGGCCTTAAAGGATACATCTGTCCTTCCCTCCTGAGGGAAAATCTCTATCTTGTCTATCCTTATATCCGCATCTTCTGATTCGCCTAAAGAGATGATCCCGTTTTTAGATCTTGCGGCCAGGATGTTATAGAAAGGGTCATCCCTGTTAAGAACAGCCAATCCATCAGGCCCCATTCCATCCAGCAGCTCCGCCTTTGCCTCTACAATCCCATTTATTGAGCCTAAAAAACCTATATGCGCCTTTCCTATATTCGTAATCGCTCCAATCTTTGGTTTAATCATGGCCGTCAATTTGGCGATCTCACCCTGATGATTCATCCCCAGTTCCAGCACACCCGCTTCATGGTAATCTCTAAGCCTCAATAAAGTCAAAGGGACGCCTATATGATTGTTCATATTCCCTTCCGTGCTAAGGCATTTAAATTTCTGGCTCAAAATGCCGGCAATCAGTTCCTTGGTGGTAGTCTTTCCGCAACTGCCAGTCACTGCAACGATGGGACAAGGATGTTGATCCCGCCAGGAGGCCGCAAGCATCTGCAACCCTTCAAGTGTATCCTCAACGCAGATCAATCTGCCCTGAGTAATGCCAAAATTGACATGCCTTGACACCACGGCAGCCAAAGCGCCTTTATCAAGAGCCTCCGCCACAAAATCATGTCCGTCGAATATTTCCCCTTTCAGCGCCCAAAACAGATCGCCTGGGCAAAGTTTTCTTGAATCTATGGATATCTGACGTATACTTGTCTGACAGATATCCGCATCAGGCATTTTTAACCATTCCCCCCCGGTTAACCTTATTACTGTTTCGGGTGTAAGTTTCATAAGCCCTCTTACGTTGACTTTATATGAAAATGATCGAACAATACTTTGTTTTTATTAATTTTCATGCCTCGTTGTGACTGTAAGGTCATGGGGGTTACTGGTTATTAAATCACTGATCGCCTGCCTCGCAACCTCACGGTCATCAAATGGATATACCACCCCGCCAATGATTTGGGTTGTTTCATGCCCCTTCCCTGCTATAACAATCATGTCACCTTTTTCTGCCATGGATATAGCCCTCTGAATGGCGACTTTTCTGTCAATACAAACCTCATAACCGCCTGACTTTTCTTTCAAAAATCCGTCCTCAATCTCCCGGACAATACCATAAGGGTCTTCCTTCCTTGGATTGTCGCTTGTCAGGATAGACCAGTCCGCTTCTTTAGCCGCTACGCCTCCCATCAGCGGGCGTTTAGTTCTGTCCCTGTCCCCCCCGCATCCGAATACACATATCACGCGGCCATCTGAATAATTTCTGGCGGTACGCAACAACTTGGTCAAGGCATCATCCGTATGCGCATAATCAACTATCACATCAAATGGCTGTCCAAGCTTTATCCTTTCAAACCTTCCAGGCACGCCAGGCATAGCCTTTATCCCTTCCATCACGTCTTTTATATCTGCGCCGAAACCCATGGTGACGCATACCGCAGCAAGGATATTGTAAACATTATGCCTGCCAATAAGAGGAGAATCTATGGAAAGCCCCCCCCATGGGGTCAAGGCTTCAAATCTCACCCCATCCCTGCTTTCCACTATATCCCTTGCCATGATATCCACGCCATTATCCAGGCCATATGTCATTGTCAACGAGCCAAACTTGCCTCTGGCTTTTCTTGCATCAAGTATCTTCCTGGAGGCCGGATCATCCATATTAAAAACCGCCAATCTGTTTATGTTATTTCCCGCAGGACCGCCATCCAGCATCTCAAAAAGGCGGGCCTTGGCCTTTCTGTACTCATCCACGGTATTATGAAAATCCAGGTGGTCCCGTGTTATGTTTGTTAAAACGGCGCACTCAAAACGGCAACCCGCAACCCTCTGCAATGCAAGGGAATGCGATGAGACCTCCAGCACCGCCCAGCCACAGCCTATGCTTACCATCATAGAAAGATATCGATGCAGATCCAGCGATTCCGGCGTAGTCCTGCTGGATGTCAATATATCCTGACCTATTCTATAGTCCACGGTTGTTATAGTGCCGACCTTTTCACCGGACGACTCTAAAATCTTCGATATCAAGGAGCATGTCGTGGTCTTGCCGTTTGTGCCTGTAACCCCTATAAGACGCAAGCGCGTTGAAGGATTGCCGTAAAATTCATCCGCCATCACAGCCAGGGCAAAACGCGTATCCGGCACAAGACACAAAGATACGCCCCTGTCTTTCAGATATTGCCTGAAGGCTGAATCCTCCCATACAGCCTTATCCTGAATCACAAGGGCGGATGCCCCATTCTTTACAGAGTCCTTCAGATATAAATGCCCGTCCGTGTCAAATCCCTTAATAGCCACAAACATGCCATTAGGTATAACTGCACGTGAATCATAAAACAGGTTCTCAACCTTGGTATCCATGTCACCGGCAAAACCCAGAATGCCTACCGGCTTTATCAAGTGCCCTATATTCATGACCGTTATCTTACCTAAAATCTATATTCTCCGGATACAAAATATTCCAGGATCAAGTACTGGATTTTTCTAAAAGCTTTGCTGTTACAGGCAGATTATTTTTCTCCCTTTTCTTATTCTGATTTTCTTGATTATCTGGAGGGATGTGCATGTACCGCATCACCTTCTCAGCCGTTTCCGTGAAGATGGGGGTAGCTACTTCACCGCCCCAGAAACCTGTCTTTGGCCGGCAAACCATAACAAGCATGGCCCATCTGGCATTTGAATCAGGGAAAAACCCTATAAAAGACGCCAGTAGATCGTCATGCGAGTAACCTCCTGTCTTCTTATCCAGCAATTGAGCGGTACCTGTCTTGCCGCCAATCCAGTAACCATGCACATCGGCTTTCTGTCCGGTGCCATTTTTGACAGCACCCCTAAGGATATTCTTTATCTGATCGCTTGTCCCAGGACTTATCACCATTCCTCTGTCAGTGTACTCAGCCTTTTGAATTATATTATTCTTGGCATCCCTGACCTCTTTTAATAAAACAGGTTTGATCAGTCTTCCGCCATTAACCAGCGCAGAAAAGGCCGTTATCATTTGAACAGGGGTCACTGAAATCTCCTGCCCAATTGCTATAGAAGGCAGAGATAACCTTGACCAATTGTTCTTTGTCCGCAATATCCCCCTTGCCTCGCCAGGAAATTCAATGCCTGTCTTCTCCCCGAAGCCAAACCTTTTTATATATTCATAAAATCTATCTTCTCCGAGTTTCTGGGCCCATTTGATAGCCCCGATATTGCTCGATTTCTCGATCACCTGCTTCAGGCTAAGCCAGCCAAATTCCTTATGGTCTCTGATTATTTTGCCTGCGATATTTATAGAGCCCTGCTCACAGTAAACGAGATCATTATGCATGGCCATGCCTTCCTCAAGAAGCGCCGCAAGCCAGATCAGCTTAAAAATTGAGCCCGGCTCATATGTATCGGTTATGCAGCGGTTACGCCAGAATTCCCTTGGATACTTAAAAAAACAGTTCGGGTTATATCCAGGCCAGTTCGCCATTGCCAGTATCTCCCCTGTATGTGTATCCATAATAATAAGGAGTCCATGGTCTGCATTGACATTCTGACACCCTCTTTTCAGAGCGCTTTCGGAAAGATATTGAACGACCATATCCGTGGTCAAGACCAGATTATATTCCTTCTCAATATCCAAAGAATATGAATCGACAAAACGGGATGGGGTTTCCACGAACGATATATTGTCATTCTCAAATTTTTTAATAAATGTATCTAAATAGAACTCCAGACCCTCCAACCCTTTTTCGTCTACGCCTACAAAGCCCAAAGTCTGGCCTGCCAGTTCTAAATTGGGATAAAATCTCTCCGGTTCCATTGTGTATTCTATTGTCTCGATGCCCAGTGCATCGAGACAATGCTTCTGCATCGGATCCAGCATCCTTTTAATCCATATAAATCCTTTGTCACGATTGAAGGCATCATTGATGCGTTTCATATTGATCCATGAAAACCGGGAAAGGGCCTTTAAAATATCTTTTGGGTTCTTACAGCCTTTTGTTGCATTTTTGGCATTTTTTTTTATATTTTTTTTAATACTAATGTATGCAGAAGGGACATAGATGCTCAAAGCCATCTCTCTCCCATCGCGATCATATATTCCGCCTCTTGGATTCATAATCACATCCTCCTCAGCCATCTTCCTGACAGCCAAGGATTGGATCTCGGAATGTTTTACCACCTGAAGGTGATAAAGCCGTCCGACCAAAATAACACTGGCGGTACAAAAAAATATAAAGAGTAGATTTATCCTTTTATTGATCATTTTACAAAAGTATGGTAAGGGTTTATTTTACTATTTTATACCGCTAACTATCAGGCTTTATTAACGATTCGGCTTTAAGAATGATCAATTGCCCTGGATCAGGGTCTACAAAACCCAGCCTGTCTCTGGCCTCTTTCTCTATCCTGGATAAAGATCTCAAAAACCCACGCTCCAATCTAAGCCTCTGGTTTGTCCTGGAAAGACTATTTCTGAAAAGAATCTGCCTGTTTATTTCATTCTCAATGTGGACTTTAAGGACGGACTGACGGATATAAAAAAGGACCATTGCAAAAAAGATACTCAGGATAAAGGCATATCCCAGCGTCTTCCTAAACTCCCCTCTGTCCAGGTCCCTGTGTATCCTGTAATTTTTTAGTGCCATTCAGCCACCCTCATCCTGGCACTTCTTGAGCGCGGATTTCTTCTGACCTCTTCTTGGTCAGGTCTTAAAGGTTTTTTTGTGATGACCTCGACCATCCCTTCTGCGGACGGCCTGTCTTTTCCTGATGCAAAGTCCCGGAAATGCCTCTTGACAATACCGTCTTCAAGGGAATGAAAGGAGATGATGCATACCCTTCCCCCATGTTTAAGGCATCCCCAGACTACTTTTAAAAATTGAGCTAAATTTTCTAATTCATGATTTACTTCTATCCTGATGGCTTGAAAGGCCCTTGTAGCAGGATGTATGCCCCGTCTGCTGCGAAGATGAGGAACCGCAGAGCAGATAACCCTGACTAAACCTCCAGTTGTCTTTATCGGGGATTTAGCCCTTTCCTCAACAATCCTGCGGGCAATCCTTCGGGACCACCTCTCCTGGCCATACATCCAAATAATCTCTGCCAGCCTTGCCTCAGGATAAAAATTTATGATATCTGATGCCCTTTCCCTCCCATTGACATCAAAATTCATAGATAGAGGGCCTTCTTTAAGAAAACTGAACCCCCTTTGTTTGTCTTCCAGTTGATATGACGACAGCCCGGCATCTATTATCACGCCATCCAGCAAGGGGAAATGATAAGACCCAAGGATCGATGGCAGATCCTTGAAATTTCCCTGCACCAATGTCAACCTGTCCCGGAACCCGGACAATCGCTCAGCCGCCATGGCCAAAGCCGAAGCGTCTAAATCAATGCCTATCAGCCTTCCGTCAGGAGACGTAACCTCCAGTATCCTTTCTGCGTGCCCCCCTAAGCCAACAGTTGCGTCACAATAGACACCGTCAGGATGACAACGCAGATACTGTATCGCCTGGTCAACAAGGACTGATTTATGTATACATTCCATCCCTGTGGAGGTTATAACCCTTGCTTGCCTGCATTTGACAAAATATTTTTTGTATTGGCATCCATCTCATTATCCTCTCCCTCCCACTTGTCAAACGGCCAGATTTCAAAATGGTCCATAAGCCCTACAATGGCCACCTTGCTGTCTATCCCACATTTGGCTCTCATGCGCGAAGGGAGTAAGACCCGGCCCGACCTGTCTACTTCGCATTTATCGGCCCTGGAATACTGAAGACGCAGATACTTCTCAAAACTTTCATCACGAGACCTCTTCTCGCGCAATTTCACCTCTCTTTTTTTCCACTCCTGAATCGGATAAACCTCAATATGCTGTTCAATTCTAACTAAGAAGAGCAACCCGTTCCCATACACATTTTTTAAGACCTCGCGTATCTTAGTAGGGATAATCACCCTCCCCTTCTGGTCTAATGTATGTTCTGATTCTCCATAAAAACTATCTATGTTCTGAGATTCCATAAAAACCAAATATTATAAACGGTTCCACTTTTTTGGGATATTATGACACTATTAACCCACTTTAATACTATTTTCACCCACCTAATACCCATATTTATACCATTTAGTTTTTTTTGTCAAGTATCAAATTTGATGGCCTCGTAAAAAGTCTAAAATGCACTTAAAAATAAGTTTAATATTATAATTTTGATACATATTTTGTTGATATAATCTTGG
>JAFGSM010000099.1 GCA_016934595.1 bacterium
AAGGTCGGATGTCCTGGATGTAATAATTATACCATGGAGTATGTTGAAAAAGATTGAAAGTCCGCCCGAAGGGCGCTAATTTAATCGTATAGGAATTTTCATTTTTTCTATACGGGTTTTTGGGCAGTTTTTTAAGTACAATTACTGGTAAGAAATTTATGATGTTTATGGCATTTTTAAAATTGTTTATGATATAATTTTACTTTAAAATGAAAACAAGGATACATAACGAAACGAAAATAGGATACACAATATGAATGATATAAGATTGAAACCTGTCGTATCGATTGTCATTTGTCTTTTGATCTTATGCGGGTTTACAGGCTGCGCGCACAGGAAGACAAAGGTCTTTGTCAATCCTAACATAAACTTTAAATTCGTAAAAAAGGTTGCCGTTCTTCCGTTTGAAAATCTTTCAAATGACCGTTTTGCAGATAAAAAGGTAAGGGATATATTCGTCACAGCGCTTTTGGCGTCAGAGGCGCTTGAGGTGCCTGAACTGGGAGATGTCCTGCAGGTTGTGAACAGTCTTGGAATCGATGCAGGATTGGAACAAGCGGGATTATCAGGTATGCAACAGGATAAGAAGCAAACCGGAACGATCACCAAGGAAACAGCAAAGGCCATTGGCCAGGCGCTTGGGGTTCAGGGGATCATTCTGGGGAGCGTTGAGGAATACAGCGTTATTCGAACTACCTCAGGATCTTTTCCAGAGGTATCGTTAACCCTCAGGATGATAGATCCAAAAACCGGCTCCATTATATGGGCGATAAGCCATACTGAGAAGGGAAGTCTCATCCTTCCCAGCATACTGGGGATAGGCGAGGAAACATTGACCGAGACGGCCATTAAGGCAGCAAAAAGGGTCGTTGATACACTGGTATTTAAATAAAAAATGGGGAAAAGGCATGGATATTATCCGGTTTATTTGCTGCTTGCCGCTTTTGTATTGGTTCATATCTTCCATTTGATAGTATTTGCAGAGGAATCAATATCAAAAGGGAGCGAAACCGGCACCACATCCTCTAAAGACATTGAGGCAGACTCAGTGTCAAAAGGGATTGATTCCATTCCCAGCCCGTCTGTAGAAACTGAGGGATGGCCTGCCTCAAAGGAGAAGAGGGCTGTTCTTCCTCCGGTATTAGTGGTTGGAAAGAAACCCGGGCCAGGAACTACCGTTGCAATACTCCCATTTCAGAACCTGAGCGGACGTTACTTGTTAATTGATGATATAGTAATGCCTTTTTATCAAAGCCTGGAAAATATATATAGTCTTGTCCCGTATGAGGACGTTGATGAGGCCATTTTGCAGCTCAGGCTGAGACACACCGGTTTCTTGACCTCTGAGGAGGCCTCAAAGCTTGGGGAAAGGCTTGGCGCAGAGGCCCTGATTCTTGGAATGATCTGTGACTATCAGGATACACCTGATCCCAGGATCGGCCTTATCGTAAAGATGATAGGAACGCAAGACGATGCCCCTGTTATCTGGATGAAAAGCGCTGTAGCCTCCGGAAACCAGATGGAATCATGGTTTGGAACGAACAGGATACTGAAGACGGACCACCTGGTTGAGGAGGTCGTAAAGGACCTGATCAAGGATATACCTGTTGACTCTTTAAAAAAGAATGAATAGGCAATCATGGCCAAATTTTATACTTTACACGGCCACTAAATGAGTTTTTATTTTCACCACGGAGATCACTGAGTGCACAGAGAAAAATTGATAACTCTGTGTTCTCAGTGCCCTCTGTAGTTAATTTTAAAGTGTAATAAGAATGAAAAGGATTTGTTGTGCTTGCATGTTGTGTGTCTTCGTTGTCTGCATTTGCTCAGGGTGCATGTTTCGCCAGCATAAGACCTATTCTTTTCTTGACAGCAAGGCGATTGCAGGAGCCGGGTCTGTAGCCGTTCTTCCGTTTAATAACCTGACCATGAATGCAAATGCGGGAGTCATTATAACAAATATGCTTATGACCGAGCTGGTGAGGCAGGGGCGGTTTAGGGTCATAAAATACGGAGACCTCAGGCGGTTTTTCCTGGACAGGAGAAAAACCTCGGTTTCCTCCATAGATATAGAGACCTTGCGGGAGTTAAGGCAGAAATTCAGGGCCGAGATAGCGGTCATAGGCGCTGTCCTGAGATATGAGGATGTTGAAAATGTCGGCGCATTAAATAAGACAGGTGGAGGAAAGGAACCGGTTTTCCCCTGTATATACGTGAGCATAACAATCCTTGATACACGCTCAGGCCGTATCCTGGGACAGGGGGAATTTATGGAGAAGGGTTCTTTGGCAGGACATCTTCTCAGCGACAAAGAAAGACAATCGGCATTCGCTTTGGCGCAAAAAATGGCCGTGAAAATGGCATCCGCTATGGGCGCTGACAGGTCATGAATCCTGTAAAGACCGCGGTTTTGAGCATGATCGTTTTCTTGTGTTTCTCAGCCTTTTTGAGTAAAGCGCAGGTGACAGGGGATGGCTCTGAATGTCTTGGCTGTCACCAGAATGTGTCAAACCAGGCAGGCATATACAGGCATCTGCCGTTTGCGCAGAATAAATGCCCATCCTGCCATCTGGTTTCAGAAGGGATCTCTGAGACAGAAGACGTGATTGAGCCGTGCACAAGAGATGGCATCGGGAGGAACGATCTCGGGATAACAACCTGTTACAAGTGCCATTCAAAAGAAAAACTGGGTGTTTCGCATCCTGTTGGGGTATTTCCTTCAGAGAATATCAAGGTGCCCGATGTTTTGCCAAGGGGCACGGAGGGACGGCTTCTTTGTATATCCTGCCATTGCCAGCATGTGAGCGATGAGGAATACCTTGGAAGAAAACCGGTCTCCGCACAGTTGTGCATTGCCTGTCATGGTATTGATTATTTTAAATAGAGAGGGTTTTTCAGATGAGACTCTCATGCCGAAATTCGGGGCAAAGGGGGATGAAAATACCCAAAGGAGATTTTCAAGTGAATAAGAGGAAAAAAATCAATCTATCCATAAAGAAGGGGATGCAGCTCAGGCTCATTTTCAGGATATTTACGATCATACTGTTAGCCGTCATACTAAGCGGGATGATTTTTTTACTGGGAAGTCACAGGAAAGTGGAATCCACTTATCGCCAGTTTCATGTGCAGCTTAAGAATTTCAGAGAGATGATATTGCCTCTTGCCATTGCCGGATTTATAGCGGGCCTGATGGGAGCATTGATTCTGTCCTTCTTCTTTCCACTGCGCCTTGCAGGCCCCATATACCGTATTGAGAAATCAATACAGAAGGCGGCTACTGGTGATTTGACAGATCTGAAATTGAATATCAGATCAAGGGATGAGTTTCACGAACTGGCCTCGCATGTGAACAGTATGATGCAAAAGATAAATGGGTGCATTATGTCTGTAAAGGATGAAAATAAAAAAATGAATGATGTGTATAAAAGGATGTATGACGCGCTAATAAATCAGGATATGGACGAGGCAAGGAAGGCGTTGTTTGACATGGGAAATAATATAAACAATATTAATGGGGTGATCGATGAATTCAAGGTTTAGAAAAAAGATTATAGGTATGTTTTTTATTGTTTTCGTGGCCTTTTATTGCGGATGTGTCCCTGAGTTTACTGATGAGACACCGCTTGCTATGGTGGAGAATGAGCCTGTGACTTATGGCGAATTTAAACGGGAATTGCAGATGTTTCACCTGACCAAAAGCGATAAGGCAAAGACCGGAGAAATCGACATAAAGGAATTTATGGACAGGCTAATAAGAAAAAGGCTTTTTATACAGGAGGCCATGCGAATGGGATTAGGGCAGGGGCCTGATATTGACGCCGCTGTTGATTCTGAGTTAAAAAAACAGGCATTGATACTGCTTCACAAAGAAGAGATAGATGATAAGATAGCTGTGAGCGATGAAGAGGCATGGGAGGGGTACAAAAAAATTCTGGATAAACGCAGGGTCGAAGTGGAGGAGATAAGAGGGAAATTCTCGATAAATCCTGACGGACGTCACAAAACCGTAAGCGATTATCTGTCAAGGCTGAGAAAAGGGTCAAAGATCGAGATAGACCCGAATTTTGTCTGGCTGGGGGATGAGTATTGTGATCCCAATTTGCCGGTTGCCAGGATCAATGATGTGATGATAATGTGCAGGGACATTTCTTCGGCTATAAATACCCTAAATAATGAGTCAGGGGAAACAAAAGGCTGGGAAACCGCCCTTCATGGGCTGATAGACCAAAGCCTGCTTGATCAGGAGATAGGGCGTCTTTTGCCTTCAAAGGAGTCCTTTGAAAAGTCGAAAGAGAGGATAAAAAAAGGCATGATCAAAGACCTCCGTCAGGAAAGGGAGGCCGAATATCTGGAAGAGCTAAGGCAAAAGGCTAGGATTTCAAAGTTTGATATAGACCCTGAAAGGATATTGGATGAATCGTCCGATCCAAACCAACAAGTGATATCAGTGAATGATAAATCCATAACCCTTAGAGATCTGAAATCCGCCATAAATCTCAAAGAATTAACATCCGCCAGACAGGAAACCAGGCAGAAGATCATAGAAAACAACCTCAGATACCTTGTTGATTGCATACTGGTTGATCAGGAGGCCCTTGGCAGGGGGTATGAGAAGCTGCCAGCAGTTCACGATTCTATAAAGGCTGTAAAGGAAAAGATCATATATAACAAATTCTTCAATAATCTTCTGTTGCCATCAATAAAGACAACGGATGAGGATGTCGAGACATATTACAGCGGGCATCCTGAGATATTCCGCACCCCTGTTAATGTGAAGGTTGAAGAGATACGCCTCAAGACCCAGGAGGAAGCCGATAAGATCATGACTGATCTGAAATCCGGCTCGGATTTCAATTTCCTGAGCCAGCAATCCCTCCCTGAAAGGATCACTTCCATTCACTGGATTTCTGTAAACCGTTTTCCTGAAAATATCAAGGATGGGCTTATGAAGACCAGGGAAGGAGAGCTTTTCGGACCTGCTTCATGGAACGAGGGATACAGCATTTTTCTGCTGAAAAGGATAAGCGGCGGAGAGCCTGTCCCGTTTGAAAGGGCAAAAAAAGAGGCTGAAAATATGCTGAAAAAGGAGCTTTTCAACCAGGCAGTTGAAAAATGGGATGCGGCGCTGAGGGCAACCTCAAATATCGTGATATATGAAGACCGCCTTAAGGCGATACTCGCAGGTATAGGTGAAGGGAATGCATAAGACAAAACCAGGATTCTGTCCATACCTGATTTTGATCTCGATATTGCCGGCGTTGTGCCTTTTGATTTTCTCATGCGTGCCAAATGGAAAGCCCAGAAAAGAGCTTCGCTTTGCAGGACGCACCTGTGATAGCTGTCATCAGAAAGAGCTGAGCGCTTATAAAGCGCTAAAGACAGTACATGATCCTGTAAAGAAGGCTGATTGCAAGGCATGTCATGAACCGCATGGGGTAGTCGGTGTTTTTCATCTCTGGGAAGGGGTGGAGGCCAAAGTATGCTATACATGCCATAAAGAGAACGAGGCCCTTTCAGAAAAGATAAGCCAGCACCCGTTGTATAAAGAGGGTAAATGCTCGCCCTGCCATGACCCGCATGCCTCGGATCAATCCAGCCTTTTAAAGCGACCGGGCGATGACCTGTGTTATGAGTGTCATGACAGGGGACTGTTTGCAAAGGAGGTCGTGCATGATCCCTTGAAAAAGACAGGCTGCCTTGCATGTCATGCGCCCCATGCATCTGATAACCAGGCACATCTAAACATTCCATCGGAAGATCTGTGCGTCAAATGTCATCCCATAAGCCAGGCACTGGAGAAGGCGCATAAAGGATATTCGGTCAAAGGAGAACACTGCCTTAAATGCCACGACCCTCATTCCTCAAAGGAAAAGGGACTGCTTAAGATTACGGTTCACAAGCCTCTGCGGGATGGTAAATGTCAGGATTGCCATTTGCCCCCTTCGGATACAGCCGGATTTGAGACTGCTGTAAAAAGCGCACAGTTATGCCTTAGATGCCACAGCAGCACGGAAGGGGAATTAAAAAGGCCGCTTGTGCATGCCCCTGCTGGAAAGGGGGATTGTGTGGTATGCCATGACCCCCATACATCCGATCATCCTGCCCTTGCCCTTCAGAAGGAGGCGGACCTTTGTTATAGCTGCCATCAAAAATCCAAAGATGCTTTCAGGAAGGGGTTTGTTCATACAGCCATCAATGAGAAGGGATGCACCGGTTGCCACACACCGCATGGCTCTTTCAAAAAGCAGCAACTGAAAGAGACAGGAAAGGATCTGTGCGCACTTTGTCACTTGTCAAGCGATTTTCAGGGCCCTTGTATGCATAAACCTGTATCTGAAGGCCAATGCCTGACATGCCATGATTCCCATGCCACGGATTTTCCCGGCCAGGCGAAGATCGCAAAGTCCGATCTTTGTTATTCTTGCCATACAAAGGAAAAGGAAAGGTTTTCAAAGGTCCATATCCATACCCCTTTGAATGAGGGAAGATGCAATGGCTGTCATGATCCGCATAGATCGGTTCAGGATAACCTGTTAATAACCGGAAAGGATAAGGTCTGCATGGGCTGTCATAAGGATTTTCTGAAGGCCCAGGAAGAGGGATATCTTCATCCCTTGAGCCGGAAAGGGGAGTGCCTCTTTTGCCATGACTCGCACGCCAGCGAATACCACGATGTGCTGAGGATTCCCGGCGATCAGATCTGCATGGCAAACGGATGCCATAGCGCTATAGACCGAAAGGCTAAGGGATCGAAATGGGTACATAAACCCCTGAAGGATAAAAAATGTGTATCCTGTCACAATGCGCATGGAAGCAAACTGGCCCATTATTTAAAAGGTTCTCCAGGCAGCCTGTGCCTATTCTGCCATGACGGCATGAAAAAGGATATTGAAAAAGAGGATATGATAGTGCATTCTCCCGTCATGAAAGGGAACTGCCTTGAATGCCATTCAGGCCACATCTCTGAATTTCAGGGCCTGCTTCTGAGGCAAGGCAAACTTTTGTGTGTAACGTGTCATAATATTGAAGATCAGGGATTTACGGATGCCCATGCAGGCATATCCGCAAAAGGGAGCGACTGCCTTTTATGCCATGATTCCCATTTGAGCAAGGAGAAGGGCCTGTATCTTCCTGTTACTCATAAACCCTTCACAGGGAAGGAATGCAGGGTATGCCATGAATAGAAAAAGGAATTCAGGGTATTCAATGAACAGAAAACCGGTTTTATTGACCGCATCCTATTCTTTTATCATGATTATCTTCTTGCTCATCTCAGGCAAGGCGCTGGCGCTGAAACGGTCTGATATCAAAAAGAATTTAGGGCAGGTGTGCCTCGACTGCCACCCCGAATTGAAGAAGGAATTAAAGGGCCGCGGCCTGCATAAGTCGTTGAAGGCAGACGAATGCGTATCCTGCCATACCCCTCATGCGGCAAGATATGAAAATCTCCTGACTAAAACAGGGGCAGATCTTTGTTATGGATGTCATGAGTCCAGCATGTCAATCCTTAAGGATAAGACAGTGCACCTGCCTGTTGAATACGGGGAATGCCTGAAGTGCCACACTCCGCATGTATCTTCAAACGGCAATCTTTTGAGGCAAAAGGGGGAGGCGCTGTGTTTTCAATGCCACAAGGGATCTGAATTTAAGAAGGATTATGCGCATAAGCCTGTCAAAGATGGCCGTTGCGGCAGTTGTCACTATGCCCACAGCTCATCCAACCCGTTTTTGCTCAAGCAGACTTCGCCCCGGCTTTGTTTTAGCTGTCACGGGGCAAATGAAGGACTGGCATCCAAACATCAGGGTTATCAGGTAAAAAACGTGGATTGTCTTCTGTGCCACAATCCCCACTCAACTACAAGAAAGGATCTGATACACAGCGTCCTGCACGATCCATATAAAAATAAAAAATGCGAATCATGTCATCCGGGGTCACCGGCATACATTCAAGCTGCTGCCGGAAACGCGAAGAGCTGTTATAAGTGTCATAATGAAACAAAGGAAAGATTTGATGGGAAAAAGATGAGCCATATTGTCAAGGGCAATGATGAATGCACATTTTGTCACAATCCGCATGGGTCTGAAAGGAAAGACCTTGTAAAAAGGGGGGATAGGCCATTGTGCACCGCCTGCCATCAGGATATAAGGAAGAGGCTCAGGATGGCCAAAAAGGGACTGAGACGCCATCCTGAGGTGACCGAGGGGAGATGCTCGACCTGTCACAATGCACACGCCTCTGACGAGCCAAATTTCCTGCATTCGGGCAGCCTTGTTCT
The DNA here is from genome assembly GCA_016934595.1 of bacterium. Taxonomy (GTDB): domain Bacteria; phylum SZUA-182; class SZUA-182; order DTGQ01; family JAFGSM01; genus JAFGSM01. The sequence continues at coordinate 8,280 of JAFGSM010000099.1, forward strand.
TTGCACCAAGTGCCATGCCCGTCATAAGGTGGCATGCCATCCGGTTGGTGAAAAGGCGATGGATCCAAGGTATAAGACCCCCATCAATTGCATAACCTGCCATAATCCTATGGAGGCTGAATTTCCCCAGATTATGCGCCTGGACGGGACAAAGGAGCTTTGCAATCAATGCCATAAATATTAACTCAGTGACTGCCGCTTTCAATACAAGAGGTAAATGAATGAAATCAAGAAAAAGCCTTTCATCTAAAAACCCCTTTCGGGTATTTTCGTCCCCCTTTGTGAATAGAAGTTTCAAGGATGTTTCATTTCATCTTTGGCCAGGGTTTATTATGATATCCTGCCTTTTTCTTGTCATTTCCTGCTCCCATAGAACATCTGTACAGGAGGAGCTGGATGGCCGCGTTTCCATAATGCTGGAAATGAGCTCTCATGGAGGAGAGGAGATATCGATAAACATAGATAAGGTTATATTGAAGAGGGCATCGGTCGGAGAAGAGGGGATTGCCTTCCCTCTTCAGGAAAAATATATGCTAAAGAAATCCCCAAAGCAGGTGTTGCTTGGGGATTTTTCTGTCGCTCCTGAAAAATACACAGGTCTTGTTATCTCTATCAAAGAGGCATTTCTTTTTGCTGATGGAAAATTGACGTCCCTTTATATCAAAGATGCAAACCTAAGTTTCGATATTGATCTGGATATAAGACCATGGGAAAGAAAAAGCTTCCCTGTCAAGCTGGTATGCGGGGTTGAGAAAGGCGAAACAGAGGGCCTCAAACTCAAACCTTTTATACAGCAAGGAAAACAGCATACAGGTCTTAGAGGTCTCAGGGCATATGTCACGAATGAATCTGGAAACAGTGTCTTGATATTTGACAGGATGACAGGTTCAACCCTGGCGGTTGTTCCTGTAGGTGAAAAACCAAAGGGGATTGCAATATCACCTGACAGGACCAAGGTATATGTCGCCAATTCAGGCTCTGGTTCCATTTCAGTCCTTGACACCATGACCTCTGAGGTAACAGACACAATCTTTCTGGGTCTTGGTGTCGGCCCTGAGGGGATTGCCATAACCCCTGACGGCAGGTCTCTTGTTACAGCAAATTCAAGATCAAACAATGTCAGCCTGATCGACCTTGAATCCGGGCGGATCATAACGCATATCCCGGCCGGGCTTTCCCCGTCCAGGGTTGCCATAAGCCCATGGGGGGACTGGGCATATGTGACCAACAGCCGTTCTGACGATCTTACCATAATAAACCTTAATTCAAGACAGCCAGCCGGAACGATCGCCTTGAGACCATGGCCTGCAGGCGTTGTAACAAGCCCCAGCGGAGACGAGGTGTTTGTCACATGCAAGGAATCCAATGTCATTCAGGTTATAGATGCCAATTTCAGAAAGGTTATCAATGTCCTTCCCACAAACAGCGGGCCTGTGGACATAATACTGGATTCCAGGCGGGGCAGGATTTATGTGGCGGATTCCGGCTCAAATGATATATCCGTCTTTGTTGAGTCAATGAATATGAAGACAGCCACCATAAATGTCGGTAATTCACCCAATGCGCTTGCTTTGGACGATGCGGGAAGGCTTCTCTATGTCGTCAACAGGGGCGATGGGACTGTTTCAGTTGTTGATATAGGGAAGGAGAGGGTAGTAAACAAAATCAAGGTTGGAGGCATGCCCTGGGGTATCGTGATCGACAGGATGGGGACAGGTTGAAGTGGTGGTTTGGAAAAAAGGTTTTATTTTTTGGGCGCTGCCTGCTAAGCATCTCTATACTGATTAATGCAAAGACGGCATTCAGCGCAGAAAACCCTCATGATAGAAAGAAAGACCGGTATGTGCAGGCCTGCGGGGCTTGCCATGCAGGCAATCCCATCGAAAATCCAGATCGCCCGCCAGCATTGAAACAACCCGATGAGCTAACGAAGAATTGCCTTTCCTGTCATAAAAAGATCCCTCTCAGTTGCAGCAGGGCAGTAACCAGGGATGCCGCAGTCATTCTTATTGAACAGATTCCTGTCATCGCACTTGGGCTCAGGGATGGCAGCCTTGCCTGTGATAGCTGCCATCAGTTTCACAGTAAGCAGGGCAGGGGGATGAAGCAGGCATACACTGTCTTTCTTAAACAGGCGGAGAAGATCAATCCCCACAGGGCCGGGATATTCTGTATTTTTTGCCATGACAGGGAACCCATGGCAGAAGAGGAAGGCTTCGCCACACTGAAGTATGGAGGCGACAGGGTGAAAATCTGCACACAGTGCCATAATAACAAGAGGGCTAGGGCAGACAACCATCCTGTCAATATATATCCGTCTGAAGGCAGGGGGGTCATAATAGATGAAAGATTCCCGTTGTTCGATGGAAAGGTCACCTGCATTACATGCCATGATATCAAATGCAAGGGCGGTTACGGTGAAACAATCCCGAAATTTTTACGGGGCGGGCCATACAAGGAGAGGGTTGATGCATGCCTTCTTTGCCATCAGAGGGAGAGCTATAAAGCGGTTAACCCACACGATCAAATTGATAAACAAGGCCGCCTTAGAAAGGACCGGTGCCAGTATTGTCATATATTGGGACATATCTTAAAGGATTAGCCGCATCTTTCGGACTCATTGCCTTAATCCTTTTGATAGTGGGGGCAGGACATTTTCAGGAAGCATCACTGTCTGCTGAAAAGGTTTCAGAGGCAATCCCTGAGGTCATCGACAATCCGCATTTCTCAATAAAAGGCCTGAAAAAAGGGATAAATCTCTCAGATATCAAGTGCCAGACATGCCATGCCCGACACCCAAAACTGGAACAGGGCCATGTCAGGAATCTGACCGTGGATTATGAAAAGGCATGTTCCAATTGCCATTCCAGTGTGCCTCAAAGCTGCAGCCTCGCCGTAAACCCCAAAATCTATAATATATTGATGATACAGATGCCCGATTTCCCGCTGCCTCTCTATTCAGGACGCATCACATGCGCAAGCTGCCATTGGATACATGAAAAGGAGGGACAGGACAGGAAGGATTACCGGCTGAGACCGGAGTATGACCTGTTTAAAAAACAGGCAGAGAAGGTCGATATCCATAAAACGGGGATATTCTGCTTTATCTGCCATGAAAAGGAACCCAGGGACAGGGAAGGGCCTCTGCACCTTAAATATGACAGGGATATTGTAAGGATATGCAAGGGCTGCCATGACAATAAGCGCGCCAGGGCTGACAATCATCCTGTAAACATTGTTCCGTCAAAGGAAAGGGGCATAAGGATACCTGAGGATTTTCCTTTGGCTGACGGGAGGCTGACCTGTGTTACATGTCACAGGATGAATTGTCAGGGGGAAAAGAAAAACCCCCTGTTTTTGAGGGGCGGGCCTTATAAAAAGAGGCTGGACGCCTGCCTGGTATGTCATGTCAAGGAACAGTATACAAAGATCAATCCCCATGACCAGATATCCGGGGACGGAGAGATCAGGGAGGACAGGTGCCTTTTTTGCCATGCAGTGGAAACGGATGAAAAAGGGGAACAAAAATTCGGGTACAAATTTAAAGCCCCCTTCAGTTTCTATTGCGTAGGCTGCCATCCCGTCCATGTCGAAAGGCACCCATTCGGAGCAAGGCACACGGGAAGGTATATAGAGTCCATCTGGGCGGGACTGTCCATTGACCAGAGGATAAAAATATCGCATGAGCAATCTTTTAAGATGACACCTGTGAGCCTGTCAGGACAAATCATGTGCGCTTCATGCCATAATCCCCACGACACAAGACCTGGCCCCAAGCTGAGGGTAAGCGACATCAATCTGAGTTGCAGGCAATGCCATTACAGTCACTATGGCGATGAAACCTCATTAATGAGAACCAAGGGTAACAAAACGGCGAATGATCTGCCTGATGCAGGGGTGAGCCCCCCGGTGGGAGATGACCGTCAGCCTTTCGGCTATCTTGCCGCCCTTCGTTTTTATTGCATAGGGTGCCATCCAAACAAGGAGAAAAGGCATCCTTACGGGGCGGATCACAATGGCAGGTTTATAAAAGGGTTTTGGAAATATGTGCCTGCGCCCAAAAGGGTCAGGTTATCCCAGGCTGAGACATCGCAAATCATACCATTGACAACAAGCGGCCAGGTTGGTTGCTTTACATGCCATGATCCCCATGACAGCCGCAAGGGGCACAAGCTCCGCATTGAAGAAAAAGACCTGCTATGCTCCCTTTGTCATATTGACAGAAGCATGATTATCGAAAAGTATAAAAAGGAAGGTTAAGTTTTATCCATAGCTAAAGAACAATTTTTACATACAGGGCTTTCCTTAATACGGTTACTCCAGAGAAGGTAACGGTATTTATTCATTGAGTCACTATTCCAGACATCTTGCAGTGACTGTTTTGAGAGGTCGCCAATTATGTCTACTGGTTCCCAGTCATGACAGCAGAGGATAACTTTACCGTTCCAGAGGATATTAATATTGTTGAAAGGCAGGAGACATGGTGTTGCAATAAAGCTGCGAGCTGCGACTTGCAGGCACAGGTTGCGAATGGCCTTTTTAAGCTTTTTTTTCAGATAAAAGATATTGCTTCTATGAGCGTTGTTTTTTATCTGATCGAAATTTTTTAAACCTCCTGCCCTGTTAACCGGAGCAAAAATAAATACCTTCGCCCCTTTGGATTCCCAGTAATGCCTGAACTGTTTTTCTTCCCCTGTATTTGCCCGCTGCTTTAGAAACCGGACGACTATATTTACCCTTTTTTTATTCTCTAAAATTGCTTGTGTGTTTTGTACAACCTTAAAAAAATCTAATCCGGGGCGAATTATATTATATGTTTTTTCGCTAAAAGCGTCTATGCTTATATCTATAGAATTTATCCCTGAATATACCAGATCATGAATGTGTCTTGGATTTAAGAGAGTCCCATTAGTAACTATTCCAATTTTTACTTTTTTCCCAAGGACTTCCCTTGCATAATGTATTCGCTGGATGAGCTTGATGTCAAGGAGAGGTTCATTTTGAAGCATTAGTACAATCTGTCGTAATGTTCCTGCGTCTTGGAGAGATTTGATAATTTTTTTGTAAAGGCTATCCTCCATATAATTAGGAGGGCCTGATTTCAACTCGCTGGAATAAGGACACATAAGACAAGAACCATTGCATCGGTCAATGGTTTGAAGCTGAACTTTTGAAGGGCCTTGTTTAAGAGATCTGCAATTTAAATGATCAAAAGCATATAAACCTGAAAGCCGATGTATAATGCCTTCCATTACGTCCCTCTCATTTGTGAGATTGTAAAAAACAGGGTTTCAATGCCAGAACATTGATGGCTTCGTAAAAGGTCACAAAACTTGATCGCATAGAAATTTTCATTTTTTATGCGTGTTTTCAGACACTGTAAACTTATTACTGAACACTGAAAACAGAAAACAGAAAACTTGTTACTCTGGATAAAACCATATCCATGCCATTTACGGTGTAAAAAGTATAGGCGTAATTTTTATTTTTGTCAAAAGAAATATTATAAATAATCACAAAATCTCAGATACGATTATACATTTCCCTTGATAGCCTTCCAAATATGCCTTACATATATGGAGTCATATATACAAGATTATTAAAACTTACTGATTTATTCAGTTTTTTCTATTTGGTTCAAGAGGGGCAGGCAAGACTACCAATCTTCAAAATTATTTGAGTGTAACCAAAATAGAACATTATTGCTTGTTTCAGTTTTCTATGAGGCTGTCCGCCAACTACAAATTCCATTAAAAATTACAGATTATACTGTTATTTAAAAAATAATATTTTAATATGCTATCGATCTTTTATTTTTAAAATGGATTGTCGGACAGCCTCATAGATATACTGAATACCGGCTTTCACCGGAATGACAAATGAGAAATTGCACCATTTTTGTTACACTCATTTTATTTTATGGACCCTGGAATAAAGCGCGCGCTGGATAATACCTTGCATTTAGACTTGCCTGAACATACCTATGATATGGAAAGGCATTCGAACATTTTGTAATTACACAGATTTTCTTTTTAAGCTATTGAAGGCATATTTGGACGAATTAATAGATGCTTTTTTAAAAGAGGTATGTCATGCAATCCCTGACAATCAGGGTAAATTCCCTTTTATTCTGGGACAGCCGGTATCTGAACCGCTTAATGCACCCTTTAGGGCAGCCTGATCCAAGGCTGTGTCTGACAAAACATGCCCTGCTTATGAAAAGGGGAGGGTGAAAGGATTTATCTATAAGCGCCAAAGGGATGCGATATCCCCCGATCCGTGCCTTCAACCCAGCAAAATCCGCATTGCTTCCCTCTATCCAGAAATATTGGAACAGAAGCCTTGGAATATGTTCCATGAAGAAGTAAAAGGTCCGGATGTTTGCGCAATAAAGTCCGTAGTCGATGAAGAAGGAGACATGGGGCAGGGCGGAGAGGGTATTCACCCAGGATATGTGGCCGATGTTATTTAGCCCGATGGCAAACGTATGCCTGGTGTGGCTTTTTAGGAAACCGAGCAATCCCTCAAGGTATTTGGTATCTTTAAAGATAATGGGGTGCAGGGGGATAAAAAGGATGCCTCCTGCATCAGGGAGGCTCTCTATGGCAATGTTTTCAGGATCGAGGATGAAGGGGACCGGATCGGCATCACGGGGAATGATGCCTGATCGGGGCGGGAGATTATCCATGATTTGCCTCTCATGCAAACGGCTTGATTTATCCGGTTCTATAGCGGAAGGGAGGCTGGATGTGCCCAGCATTCTATTGAGCATCTCCTCAGTCAAAGATTTATACCTTTCCTGCAGATATTCATACCATTTATTCTTTATCTTTTTAAGATTTGCCGGATGTATATAGATCCGGTCATCCTTGCAGGATGTGTTATTGATCAAGTTGATTTTACGGGGTCTAAATGAAAAGCTGCCGGTTTCCCCGAGGACTTTTCCGAGTATATCCCGAAAAGGAACCTCCTTGTGAGATTTTTCGATGTTTATGGGCAATTCTATGGAGATGGGGATATCTGCAATAACATCAGCCAATGGATTTTTCGGGGGTGGGGAGGCAAACATGACCTGCCTGTCTGAAAGGGTGACTGTAATATCAACCGGCCTTTTCCATGTCCTGATCCCCCCCTCCTTTATGGCTGGCCAGTGAAGATTGTGTGAGGATGTCTTATAAATTATATCCCCCTTTCTGGGTCGTGAAGGGGATTCGATATATACATACTCCCCCTGACCCTGAACTGATGAAAAAACCCTTTTATTCAGAAAATAACGTTTTATTTTCATGCTTCGCGGCGCCGCAAAACAGCATGAGGGTTTGTCCCCTTTAAGCATGCCTTTTACGCTAAAATTAACAGGCTCTGGCGGATTGCCATCCCTGAAAAACAGGAGGCCATCCCTCACCATAATGGGCTGCTCAGTTTTCATAATGAATCCCTGTTTTTCTGAGGCAATAACCTTCCCAGCCGTGATGCCTATATGAAATGGGTATTCCCTGTTTATCATGCGCTCCCCATTTGGGACATTGAAAAAAGCTGGAGTAGGGTTTCTTGAAAAGATGACCTGCGCATCGCACATATCCTTTCCGGTTGCATCGGCAGCGGCATTATCAATGATATGTCTGTAAAGGGATACGGTCATGCCTGTATATTCGGGTGACTTCATCCTCCCTTCTATTTTTAGCGCATCGATGCCTATTTCTTTTAATCTGAGTGCCTCTTGCGCAAGCTGAAGGTCGTTGCAGGAGAAATAGTAGCCCTTCCCCTTCGGCCCATTAAACCATGTCCTGCAAACCTGCGCGCAGCCTCCTCTGTTTCCGGAACGTCCGCAGATGATGCCAGATGCAAGACACAGCCCTGAGAAACCATAGCAGAGAGACCCATGGATGAATACCTCAAGCTCCATATCTGGGTTTTGTTCCCTGATTGCCCGTATCTCATCAAAAGAGAGCTCCCTGGACAGGATTGCCCGCTTGATACCAAGCCCCTTAAGATGGCGGACACCTGAGCCATTGTGGACTGCCATCTGCGTTGAGGCATGAATCCTGATGTGAGGGAAAAAACGTCTTATAAAATGCAGAAGACCCGTGTCCTGCACCAGTATGGCATCGATCTCCAGGAATGAGAGCCTTGTCAGGATGCGTGCTGACTGCTCCATCTCGCAATCCCTGATGACAGTATTCATCGCAACATAGATGCGCTTTCCGTTTTTTTCGGCAAATCCCTTAAGCCTTCCAAGCTGTTCAAGGGTAAAATTCCTGGCATGGGCCCGCGCTGAGAATTCCGTGAGCCCGACATATACCGCATCAGCTCCGTGCTTGAAGGCATAGATAGCTGCTGTCATGCTCCCTCCTGGCGCCACCAGTTCGGTTGTCTTTCTTTGACATTCGGACATTACTATAAAAAATGAGTGTAATTTAGTTTTAATTGGTTGCCGTTCACCGGATTTTACTGATTATCCATTGATCCTTGATTGTTTATTATAACATAAGCATACAGAAAACTTATATCAACAGTCTGGGCCTTCTCCTTGAAAAGAAAGGCCCCCCTGACAGGTTATATCTGAACCGCCTCGTGCACCCCTTAGTGCAGACTGATCCTACATCAATATGAACTTCCTGCTTTGCCGCTTAAACCATTCATTTAATATTATATTTTAATATCCTTAATAATCAGTAGGATAGCCATTTTTAGATATAAATTAACTACTGAGAAACACCAATAAATCTCTATAAATATACTTATTAATATAATAAAACTAAATTAGTATATGCCTCTTGACTATTTATAATTAGATAGTTATAATATTAAAAAGTAAATATATGTTCGAAAAGTAATCAATATTTTATGATCAGTATAAGAATAATTGTGCACAAAATAATATATATCAATTACATAAACATATCAGGCCCGTAAAAAATAACGTTATATAAAAATGGTATAAAGATGCGAAGGCGTGCCATGAAAAAAAGGGGAATATCACATCCACTCATTAGTTACACCCTTAGTTACAATACCATGCCTTATTTGGTTGTGTCTCTATGCCTTGTTTCAGCCGTTTGCATCTCCCTTTTTCCCTCCATTATCCATTCATTTGAAAGGAAAGATATACTGCCTCTGGATATCATAAAGACTTACAGGGAAAATGTCTCCCTGCAATTCCCGACCGATGTCTATGCCGCCGGAAACGGAGACACATATATAGCGGACAGCGGCCTCCAGATGATACTGATTTTCGACAAAGACCTTATGCCTGTATCTGCCATCGACAAAAGCCATGGCATTAAATCCCCGATGAGCGTCGCTGTTGACAAGAAGGGGAAGATTTATGTATTAGAGGAAACGCCTCAAGAGAAACACAGGTGCAGAATCTCTGTATTCGGTCCCGCCGGAAGAAAAGCTGCTTCTATGGAAATCAAGGGATTTAAAGGGGCGGAGGATTTTCAGGCAACGGATATCGATATAGACGAAGACGGAAACATCTACCTTGCAGGAGGGTCATCCTGCATGCTTGTCATACTCTCAAAATCCGGTGAATTTATCAGGGCCATAAAGCCTGTTGAAAAGACAGATACGGGGGAGGAAATAGGAGCTGATGTCGTCAGGGTGTGCCTGAACGCTGGCCATATATATCTTCTGAGCGAATGGCGCGGGCATGTATATGTCTATGACCGCAAAGGAAATCATGTGAATACATTCGGCCAAAAGGGCGGAAGCACAGGAAAATTGAGCCGCGCCCAGGGCCTCGCAATAGATAACGCGGATGGCACGGTTTATGTGATGGATTATATGAGGCATACGCTTTTGATATACGATCCCTCAGGCGCTTTCATTAATGAATTCGGTGGAGAAGGCAGGGGACCCGGGTGGTTCAGCTATCCGAAGGATATTGCCATAGACGGCCAGGGCAGGCTTTTTGTCGCTGACACCTTCAACAAGAGGGTTCAGGTATTTCAAACAAGAAAGTAGAATTTGAGACGAGGGGGATATTGGATTGTTATTGCTAAAGAAACAACGGCTATATGGATTGAGAAGATTTTGTCCTTTATTATTTATTAAGTTATGCCTTATAAATTATTATATTATGTCAATTTTTCCTGCACAAATACAGGCCAAGGTCACAGGCAGGTGTGACAACTGTCATACAATGCATAACAGCCAGAACGGGGCAGATGTCAACCTTGCTGGCCCGAACCCTACCTTGCTTTTAAAGGGTTGCGTCGAGTGTCATTCATCCGAGACCTCATCGACATATTATGACCTCGATGGATGCAAGGTTCCGGTAGTCCTTAAATTAGGCTCTGAACCTGTAGTTTATCTGGCAGGGGGAAATTTCTGGTGGGTGAAGAGTGGCCTGGGAAATAATGATTCAGGCACGAATGACAACAAGGGGCACAATGTATTTTTGGGTGAGGATGACCATCTTCTGACACAGGCCCCAGGCAGGATAGGCAATGGTGGTGGCTGCACAAACAGTTGCCATTATAACCTGAGTCAGATATATCCTGACCCGGGTTGGGACTATGGAGAAACGGTTGGCAAATACGGGTGCGAAGGGTGCCACTATCCCAGGCACCATTCGAATGACCATCTCAATGGTCATTCGGGCCTTGCCGATACTGCAAGCAAAGGGTGGTACCGTTTTCTGGTTGATCCTCATACCATCGGGGGTACGGAAAAAGGTGTCAAAGGATATGAAGATGGCTTATGGGAGGCAGGGCATCCAAATCATACACCTGGCACAACAGCCCATAATGTATATCTTGGATACGATGCATCGCATAGCGCAGGAGACCTTTCAAAAGGTAATATATCCAGTTTTTGCGGGGGCTGCCATGAGAATTTCGACAGGGCTTATCCTGCCAGCACAACCAGGGGACAGGAGTATGCGACATCCGGCCCTGTGCATCAATACTGGATAAGGCATCCGTCGGACAGCCACCTTCCGGGCTCAGGGGAATATGCTGATGCAGGAGGGATAGATCATTTATACGATCCACTCTCACCTGTTGCTGAGATGTGGCCTGTATCAAATTGGACACCCAGCGGTTCGGTAACGCCAGGATCGGACTGCGTCATGTGTCTTTCCTGCCACAGGCCGCATGGAAGCCCTTATCCCGACATGCTGCGATGGGATTATGAAGTGCAGTATGCTGGCGGCGGATCAACGGAAGATAAGGGTTGTTTTTATTGCCATACAAAGAAAAACAGGTGAGACATCTCATGTATGAATATTCGGTTCAAAAAAGGGTAGATACAAAAAAGGGTATGAGAAAACATACTGTCATTCTTCTGTTTGCAGGGATTTTATTATTAATATGGTATCGATTTCCTGATGTAGCTTGCGCCAAGGTGACAGGCAGGTGCGACAACTGCCATACCATGCATAACAGCCAGGGCGGCACAGCAATGGCAACGTATGGAGCTGCAGGCTCGGCATGGACAGGCGCAGGGCCTTACGAATCCCTGACCCGCGGGACATGTCTTGGGTGTCACGGCATGGGAACAAATAATAAGATTGAAACCATAGGGGAAATAACAAGCAGTAGTGAAATTCCCCAGGTCTATCATACAGACCCCTCAGGAGACCTGGCAGGCGGAAATTTTGCCTATATTACGGGAGTAAAAGGAAGCGGGGCATCCGATGCCAAAGGGCATAACGTGAAAGATTTGGGCTCGGCGTTTCAGGAGGATACCTTAAACACAGCCCCTGGTGCTGCCCACGCTATTACCAATTTCGGCTTGAATCTTACCTGTTCCGGATCAAGGGGATGTCATGGAATAAGGGTTAGCAATGGAGGTTTGAGAGGTGCTCATCATTCAAATACAGATGGCCAGTGTAACTCTGCTGATAAACATTACAACTCCTATCGATTCTTGTTTGGGACAAAGGGTTTTGAAAATATGGGTACATATAAGTATCAGAACTATGATGCAACCTATCATAATGAATATTATGGGCTGACCACTCCGGTTGATTATGACACAACTTCTTGTACAAAATGCCACATTTGGGATGGATTAAATTTTTTAGTAGCAGCAGTAGACAAAACAACAAGCGGATTTTGTGCCACATGCCATGGCAATTTTCATATGCGGAATCAAATAGGCGGCGCTACTTCCCCATTCACAAGGCATCCAACGGATATCATTATAAAGGATGAGGGCGAATATGCCGCTATAAATAGGACATACAATGCCCATGCCCCTGTCGGCAGGTCATACGTGCCTAGTTCGATTATACCTGACGTTTCTACGAGCGATGTAGTCACGTGCCTATCCTGCCATGTTGCCCATGCAAGCGACTATCCTGATCTCCTGAGATGGGATTATTCCAGCATGATCGCCGGGGGGGGCGGCAGCGGATCCGGAGGCTGTTTTATATGCCATACACAAAAGGATTAAGGTTTGTAAAAAGATTTATTTTATCAGTCAAAACCACCGCCTCTGGCGGTGTTAATTGACTGTGCTATTTACTATAGATTGATTTAAGATAAGATTTTTTTTAAACATGCTAAAAAATATTATTAGATACAGAGCCTTTTGTTCTTCCATTTTTATTATGGCTTGTCTGATGTTTTCGGCCAGAATCTATGCCAAGGTGACAGGCAGGTGCGACAACTGCCATACCATGCATAACAGCCAGAACGGAATCGAAGTGGACCCAAACGGTCCGTATAACAGGCTATTAAAAATCAACAGCTCGGTAAGCCAGAATCCCTGTGTTGCATGTCATTCATCCAGTGCGGGCTCCACTTATTACGATTTGGACGGATGCAAGGTTCCAGTGGTGCTTAAACTCGGGGCAGAGCCAACAGTTTATCTTGCTGGTGGCAATTTCTGGTGGGTGAAGGAAGAGTTGGGCGGCGATGACACAAAGGGGCATAATGTGTTTCTGAATGAGGATGATGAAAATCTGTCCGAAGCCCCTGGAGGGAACATAAACTGTGTTAATAGCTGCCATAAAAATCTCAGCAGACCTTATACCCTTTCAGGAGGAGATGGGCCTATCCGGTACAAATACGGGTGCGAGGGGTGCCATTATCCAAGGCACCATGCGAATGATCATCCGAATGGTCAATCAGGGCTAGTGGATATTGAAGGAAAAGGCTGGTATAGATTTTTGGCAAAACTGCATGCGGTTGATGGCCCGCCTGCAGGAAGGACAGGGGTAAAGGGATATGAAGACGGGGTTTGGGAGGCAGGGCATCCAAATCATACTGCAGGAACCTCTTTGCACAATGAGTATCAGGGAAATTCTGAACCCCATTTCGGTTTGACCTCAGGAGGCATGAAGGGCGACATCTCAGGTTTTTGCACAGGATGCCACAGATATTTTTCAAGCGAAACAAATCCTCAATGGGGACAGATACAGGATGGACACTGGATACGTCATCCGTCAGATAGCATTATCCCTGTTTCAGGTGAATTCTCAGAAACCGGAGGCGCTTCTCATCTTTATGACCCACTTTCGCCTGTTGCAAAGGGAACAGTCGATGAAACGCCTGACACGGGCGTAACCGTCGGATTGGACATGGTGATGTGCCTTTCATGCCACAGGCCTCATGGGAGCCCCTATCCGGATATGCTCAGGTGGGATTACACGCAACAGCTTGCCGGAGGCGGAGGACTAGCAGATGATAGGGGATGCTTTTACTGCCATACCAAGAAAAATGAATAACAAAACAGAATATAACGACTCAGAAGATTGTCTTCTGGTTATAATAAATAAATATAATGGATTGTAACTACTCAATATGTTATGGGAAATCAGGCTTCTAACTGGTAATGAGTTAATATTTCCACAGGATATTGAGCAGTTACAATAGATTATTCCTTTACAGGAATTTATTTCTTTTGAACTATTGCAAATATTGATTAGGAGGTGGTGCTTGGTAAAAGTAAACTAAAACCGCCTTTAAACAAACCTGGAATAAATTTTTTATTTCAAAAGGAGGTGTTATGATAGATACAATAAGTACATATATAGGCAATTAAAAGTGCCTTATTGCCTTAATTATATTATTCACTCATACCTTAAACTTTTAGATTAGAATGTATAATCATAATATTTGAAAGATATATTCACGTGAATATTCTATATGAAGAGGTAATTAATCATGAGACATATTAGAAATTTGATGTTAGTTATTATGATAATCTCGATATCCTGCCTTGTAATAGCCACAACTGGAAATATTGCCATGGCCTCAGTTTCAGGAGTGTGCAGCAACTGCCACACCATGCACGACAGCCAGAATAATGCTAACGTAGGTGGTACTGGACAGTTCCCCGCTTTATTGAATGATAGCTGTATCGGGTGTCACACTACTTCAGGTAGTGATCCTTTTGTAAATGGCACACCGTATGTTAAGGGTTCTAGCTTTTCTAATGACAATTGTCTTGCAGGCGGCTACTTTACAGATGGGGGTGATACATCAGGACATGGCAATAATAGCCATACTTTAGGTGTCAATATACCACCTGCGGGATATCCCACCACCCCTACTTTTGACTATAAAGGAGACGATTCAGGAAACAGTTTTTCATGTGCAGGTGCTACAGGCTGCCATGGGAATGAAACCTCAATCAATAACGACGCACAGGCCATCAAGGGTGGCCATCACAATACTTCCGCTACCTATCGAATGCTTTATGTGGGTACTATTCCTGTTGCAGGCACAGGTTGTACTGATTATGAGGAAGATTTGATCAAAAATGCTGCTACCGATACAAGTACCTCTACTTATGCTCATAATATTTATAGTGCCAGCACCAATGATACTAGTGCGACTATAAGCAAACTCTGCGGAAAGTGTCACGGGAATTTTCATGCTAAAAGTCAGACTGGCTTAACATCACCTTTTACCCGTCATCCAACGGATATAAATATCCCTCTGGATTGGGAAATCGTGGATGATACTACTGGAAAACCTCATGCAACCTACTATACAGATTCTGACAGGAAATATAATCCTCTAGGATTTGCAGGTGGAACAAGCGAGGATGCAGTTGGCCGTGCAACATGCCTGTCTTGCCACCGTGCGCATGGCTCGGCAGAGAATGATATTTTAAGATTTGCGTATATCACGCAAACCGCAGGCGGCGGAGCTACTTACGGTTGTCTTGGCTGTCACAGCAAGCAGAGATAGAAATCAAAGGATCAAGGGGAGGGCTTAATGCCCTTCCCTTGACTCTTACTTATTTTATTTACTTAGCTGATTGATATAATTGATATTTCCCTTATCTTTATCATATGCCTATAAAACCTTTGATAAAAAAATTGTGTCCTACCTTATATATCCCTTTATTAATTTTGTATGTTGTCGCTTTGTGCAACCATTGCCTTCCCAATCCAAACAATGCGTTCGCTGACCCTTTATACGCCCCTGATATTAAATATAAGGCAACAGTAGAAGATTTCGAAGGAAGGAAGATCGAGTTGCCAGCAGGGATATGTTTTGATTTTTATGGCGAGATGTACATACTGGATGGAGGTTCAAGGACTGTTTTAACATTCAGCAAGTCATTGCTTCCATCCGCAAGGATATCAAAAGAGCATGGGCTTTTTACTCCTTCCCATACCGCTGTCAACAGGGATGGAGAAATATATATCGTTGAGTCATCGGAAAAAGGGAAGGCCTCCTTTGTTTCTGTATTCAATCTCAATCTAAAAAAGATAAAAACCATAACATTTAAAGGCTTTAAAGGCGCTGAAGGATTTGTCCCAAACGCTATCGAAATAGACAAAGATAAAAGGATATACCTTGCCGGATATACCCGACCAGGGATTGTTGTCCTTGAAGCTGATGGAAATTTTATTGCCGAAATATCGCCTGAGGATACCTTTGGCCTCAATGAGGCTGCCCCTGTTATAATCCGTGACATTGCAATTGATAACGATGGTAAAATATTCCTTCTTAGCGAGGAGATGGGAAGCGTATATGTTTACAGCAAGGAGCACGATCTCCTTTTCAAATTCGGCAAAAAGGGGGGGGTGGCAGGCGCATTAAGCAGACCAAGAGGTATTGCTATCGACCAGAGAGGTTATATCTATATCACCGATTACATGAGGCATTGTGTGAACATATATGACAGTGACGGCACATACTTGACAGAGTTTGGAGGAAAAGGGACCGGGCATGGATGGTTTAATTATCCCCAGTCAATTGCAATTTCCAGGGATAATCTGATGGCGGTTATGGATTTTCTAAACAAACGTGTGGAATTGTTTCAGATTTATTATAAAAATTTGTGAGACCTGTAATTTTATTAAATTGAAAATCTTTTCCTTTACAGCATCCTTTTGAAAAAATGAAACTTTGGTTATGGATTCTATATAATTCAATGATACAAGAGCTTGTTATACGATGAGTATTCAATGGATTACACAAGAAGATCACAGAAAGTATGCAAAGGTTCATATCATAATAGATATAGGAATAAAGGAATCCTGTATAGCTCGTTTATTACACTGATTGTGACAGTAATCGCTATCAAAGGATTTTCTCGTTTGGTTTATGCAAAGGTCATCGGTGTATGTTCCAACTGCCATACCATGCATTACAGCCAGAACGGGACTCAAGAACCGGAATGGGGCGATGAAGGACCGTATGGATATCTGTTGACAAAAGACTGCCTTGGGTGCCACACAGCCACGGATGGCGGTACATGGAAGGACCCTGTGACGGGGGCGCCTATTGTTTATAATCTTTCTGAGCCATCATACGGCATCGAATACAATGGGGTGAAGCAAGGGCTTGCAGGGGGAAATTTTTACTGGGTGGAGCATTTGGATGATACGAGGGGGCACAATATATTTCCAGGCAATCCTGACGACAACCTGGCAATCGCCCCTGGGGAGGCATGGGCGTATTCGCCTGATGGGTGCGGGAGCAATTCCTGCCATAGCAATCTGGACCGTCCATTTCAGGCATCTCAATCATTTGATCCCATACATGGCTACCTCAACGGGAGGTATGGGTGCAGGGGATGCCATATGGTCTCAGGGTACAATCGATTTTCTCAGATCAAGAGCTGGCACCATGCAAACGATTCAGGCCCTGTGGTTGACAGCAAGGAGGAGGGGTGGTTCCGCTTCCTGTCCGGGCATTATAGCGGGTATGAGCATGGCGTGGCAGGGATAGAGGATGATGACTGGCAGTATACATACAGCAAAAGCGACCACAATGAATACCTCGGGAAACAGGTTGCAAGCGGTACAGGGAGCTTTGTTTCCATCGGAGCGAACACCATGACTGCCTTTTGCTGCGGCTGCCACGGTGTGTTTCATGTCAAAAAAAGCGCTGGAGAGTGGATCAGGCACCCGGTTGACAGGATAATTCCAATAACTAATGGGTACGAGTTATATACCGAATACGATCCCCTTGTCCCTGTTGCCAGGCCTGATCTCACCGGCTGGACGGGACCACGCGCAACGGTCAATCAAGGGGGCACTGTGCAAAAGGATATGGTGATGTGCCTTTCCTGCCACAGGGCGCATGGGAGCCCCTATCCGGATATCCTGAGGTGGGACTATAGCACAATCATGGATGAGAAGGGGTGTATTACCTGTCATACAACAAAAAAATAAAGGAAGCTGGATTAAAACGCATAGTGATCATGAAAAAGGATTTAATTTTGAATTCAGGGTAAAATGATGTATATTATCTAGGAAATGGTGTGTATGTTTATAATGGATATCAACCATCATTTTGGGGGGCATAAGTATGGCATTTGATCTGCTCGTGAGAGGTGTGTTTTCTCAGATTCATAATCGATTCAGAGCGAAAAGTACAGTACGACGGAGTGTTGGTATAGTTCTCTCGCTCTTTTTGTTCCTTTGCTATCATCCATTCCATTCAAAGGCCAAGGTCACGGGGCTGTGTTCGAATTGCCACACCATGCACGCAAGCCAGGATGGGGTGACATCACCAACAAATCCTGCGCTTACAAAGGTTGACTGCATCGGATGCCACTCAAGCACGGATACGGAAACCATCAAATATATCGGCGGGAATCCGGGAGATCCTGAGACAAGCCGTGTGCCTATTGTCAATAACGTACCGGAGCCATCAAACCCTCTGGCAGGAGGCAATTTTTATTACGTGAAACAAAACCAGACATTCGGACATAACGTAATAGGCATTCCTGACGTTAACCAAGATACATTATTGCCAAGCGCCCCTGGCAGACCTTCAACATCCGGGGGGACTGGCTGCGAGCCATGTCATGGGAAGCTGCAGGGCGGACCTGGAGAAGATTGCGGCTGCAAAAGTTGCCACCTTTATGTGATTGAAAATAAAAGGCATCATACAAATGACGATCCCGATAACAATAAAATAGTAGAAGGGCCGCCCTGGTACCGTTTTCTTGAGCAAAATCATAATTATCCTGATATAGGGGTACACGGGATTGAGTCTTCTGATTGGGAGAAGGGGATCAACAATACAGGTTACAACGATTATAATCAATATAAAGGAGTGGATGCGATTGGCAGCGATCCTGCCGGCATGAATGACAATTCCATGAGCGATTTCTGCGCAGGCTGCCATCAGGGGTTTCATGGGATTAATTTCACAGGAGGGGGCACAAACAGCAGCCCTTGGTTCAGGCATCCCGCCCATATAGGACTCCCTTCTGGTGGCGAATTTGCAAACTATGCCATCTACGATCCCAATGCCCCTGTGGCAAGAAAAAATCTGACAAATTATACAACACCTGCTTCAAGAACAACTGTAAGCGCGAGCGGTTATACAGGCAATGACCAGGTCATGTGCCTTTCATGCCATCGCGCCCATGCCTCGCCATATCCTGACATATTGCGCTGGGATTATTCGGCCATAGAAGCAAACAATGGAAAAACCGGGGGATGCCTGATCTGCCACACAGGGAAAAAATGAGCCGGCAAGCATAAGATTTATCTCCAAATGTAAAAGTTCTACTTTTTTATTCCCAATAGAATGGATCATCAAACATCGGCGCTATTTTATCTCTTTCGGATATGCATCGGGTCGGACAGTGCACACATAATTCGGTTTGAGAATCCCAGGCTTTTCCAGCTATGGTTAACAATCTGTCGACAAGGCGATCGCCTATGGAAGGAAAATAGTTTTCAATTTCAAGGTAGCTTAGTGTTAGGTTTTCTGACAACCCATTAATTTTGTCAAGAATGGGCTTCTTCATATGCTTCGCATAATGAATACAGAACTTAGCAATTGCCTCCTCATCTATATTTTCCCTTTTTAGTTGTGATTTCAATTTTAGGTCTCTGTCAATAAAATTTTGGAATTCAAGCGCAAATTCAAAACAGAACCAATTAAGTTTCGTTTTTTCCTTTTTACATGAAAAAAAATCAGCAGGAGAGATAAGTTGTCTTTGTGGTTGATTTTTGTTTCGTTTTCCTATCATTTTGTTTACGTCGAGCTATTAGATGAAATTTTTATCGTGGCCATGCCAAGAGAGGTTTCAAAATTCTCTATGGATCATTTACAAAATTTGGCCTGCCTCATCAAATCATTTATGATTTACAATCATAATAATAATGCTACGATAATAAAAATAAAAAATTTTATCAAGGCCAGCGGGCACCTTTTTGTTGCTCAGCGCGGCCTTCTCCAGTATTTGGGTTTCCACTCCGATGGCTGGTGATAGCCTTTGTATTTCAGTAGCGCCTCGAAACTGTGGCAGTCAAGGCAGATAGAGAATGCAGGGCCCTTGTTTCTCAGAAAACTGTTTGTAGGGTCGCCTTCTATATTTTTCTTGTCAGGATAGGTCTTGGTCACAGGGTCCCATTGATGGGGATCATGGCAGGTGGTGCATGTGACAAATCCTACAGGGGTCTTGTTCCCCTTTTTGTCATACAGGGGATAATATATGTTTATGACCTGGCCTTTTAATTGTTGCTGCTCCATGATTTTTCCTGTGTATACAAAAGAACTTGGATGAAGGCCGATAAATACATCCTTTGCGCCTGCGCATCCATCCTTTTTGTGGCAATTCACGCATGTGCCCAGCATAAAATCCGTTTCGCCCTCAAGCGGTCTTGACCATAGCAGGTTTTTTTGGGGTGCGTGATGAACCGCATGACATGGGGAACAGGCCCCTCCGTCTCCAGCCGTCTGCCCGATCTGATTTTTGGCATCAGGGGCGACAAGCCTCATGTCATGCTCGCTCCAAATCACATATTTTTTGTCCTCATGGCAGTCAAGGCAGATATTGCCGAAACCATGGCCGGTTTGCCTTAAGAAACTGTCCGCTATTGTGCCCTCCACATTGGCCGAATGCCCTGGGGTTTTATCCTTGTCAGACCATCGATGCACTTCATGGCAGGTTTGACATGTAAGGATGCTTCCCTTTTCCTTGTCATGGCGCTGATCCATAGGCAAATATTGGGGAGCTGCATAAAGCGGGAGGCTGGTCTTCATCCCTTTTTGTACAAGTGAGACATTTACAGCGTGGGAGAATCCATGCTCCAATGTCTTTTTCCCTCCAACCCGTCCTTCCAGATGGCAGCTCTGGCACAGGAGATCAACAGGGCCCTGGCCTGTAGATAGGACATCAATCTGGCGGGACCAGAGCCTGAATGTTTCGCCGTTGTGAACGGAATGACATGCATCGCATGTGCCTTTTGTGTAATTCGGGTCAATGATACACAGGTCATGATCTGTTTTTGAGACATAGCCCTGATTTTGATGGCAGGCCTTGCAGAGCGAAGGCTCAGGCGATGACGCCATACGCAGGAAGCTGTTTTTCCCATCGCCCTCGATCTTTTTCCCCTTTCCCTGTCCTTCATAATCTGGATCCCACTGATGGGGTTCATGACAGGTAAGGCAGGTGAGCTGGCCCTTCTCTTGATGCCTGGCCCCAAGGAGGTCATAGAAGGGAAGCCTGGGGTTTGATGTTTTGGGCTGCAGTGGCATCGGATGGGTCTGCGCTGTGATAACCTTTTCTTTGGCGCAGCCATCCTTGGAATGACATGGCAGGCAAAGCATGTCGCTCTGGCTGGCCATTACCTCCATATTTTTAGAGAATATCCTGATGCCGCTCGCCTGATGAGGCACATGGCATGAGCTGCACGGCCCTGATTGTTTAGCCGTTTGATTCTGGATGTTCGTCTCCTTCGGGGCGGTTATCCTCATGTCATGCTCTGTCTTGAGCAGCCAGCCTTTTTTCCTGTGGCAGCTTATACATAATGATGATTCTTCATCATTTGCCATTCTAAGGAAACTGTTTTGTCCATCCCCCTCAAGCATCTTTCCCGTGCCTTGATCCTTCTTTTTGGGAGACCATTGATGGGGGTCATGGCATGATGCGCAGGTGATTTGACCCTTATTATCAGTCCTCCGCCCGGATAGATCAAACTGGGGGTAGCTGATTTTATATTCTTCACCCATGAGTGACATGGCCTTTTCAGTCGGATGGGAGATCAATCCGGTCAATTTCTTTTCCCCGCATTTTTTGGGGCTGTGGCATGACAGGCATAAGCTTGTTATGGTTTTATTCTGGCTGGCTGCCTGCCTCGCCCATATCTTTATGGATGAGGCATTGTGCACAAGGTGGCAGGGACTGCACACCCCGCCTTTTTTAATTGTCTGGTTCAGCAAATTGACCTCTTCCGGAGCGGAGACAGAGAGGTCGTGTTTCGTCTTGATCAGCGTCTTTTTGTCCTGATGGCAGGTCATGCATAGACTGGATGCAGGCACATCCGCATACCTCAGGAAACTGTTATGGGTATCCCCCTCTTTGTTCATGCCAGGACCAGACTGTTCCATGGCCGGGTCCCACTGGTGGGCATTGTGACACGTTGCGCACGTGACGCTTCCATCGGCTGACTTATTCCCTTTATCTGCATAAAGTGGCAGGTCTGTTTTAGCCTTGATCCGTTTAAGTCCAAGTCCGACAGGATGAGAAAAAAGGCCTGCCGGCTTCTTTTCTGCAGGTCTTCCTGTTTCATGACAGCTTAAGCAAAGAGGGGAAACCGCATCTTCAGGGGACAATTTTGATTTTCTTGCCCATAGCTTTGCAGGACCTGCATTGTGCGGGATATGACACGGGCTGCATATTCCGCCTCCCTCTGCATTTTGTTCATATATATTGACCGTCTGGGGGGCACTGACTGAAAGGTCATGATCAGTGCCTGCTATGATGGTTTGCCTTTTGTGGCAATCCATGCATATCTTTGTCTCTCCCTTCTTTGCCAGGATGCATGTACTCGGCTGGGCATTGTGAGGCCAATGGCAGGTTTCGCAGATGATCTGTCCTTTTTCACCAAACGCCACATTTCTTCCACCTTCCCATATCTCCGGCGGGCGGGCATCCTTTGGCGTGATATTGACCGGGTGTGTGCCCATGCCCACCCCCTTATCAGGCCGGCTCGGGTTGCTTCCGTGACATGCCTCGCAAAGCTCTGAGGTAAAGACATTTTCTCCGATGCGGTCAGGAATGACAAGGAGATTCTTGTCTATTGTCCCGTGCACTGTATGGCAGGTCTCACATATGATCTCTCCTTTTGCGCCGACCCTCCCGTATTGATCAAATATCCTTTGAGGAACAGGGATGCCAGTAACATGGACAGGGTGATTCCCATGAGCCTTTCCGCCAAGCTTGGTAACGTGACACATCATGCACATCTCGGAGTTTCTGTTGCTGCAGCGAAGATATATGGTTTCCTGATAGCGCAGCTCATCCGATACGCCATGGACTGTGTGGCATGTGGCGCATACCACCTCGCCTTTTTCACCAAGGGGCATTTCAGGGGGGATCCGGACATTTTTGGATGGGATCATATTGCAGGCATGGCCCCGCTTTGCCCAGAAACGTTCCCTGGAATCAAGCATGATACCGTTATGGCATGAATAACAGATCATCTCGCTTCCGGCCACACGCTCCTTCTGGTACTCCACAAGGTCTGTGCCTCTGCCTTCCACAAAAAACTGGTCCAGCCATCTGAAATGGCATATTGCGCATTCCTTTGCCGAATTACGCATAAGTTGGGCATGGGAAGGCAAGGCAAAGGGAAAACCGGTGAATATCGCAAAGGA
This sequence comes from bacterium, assembly GCA_016934595.1. GTDB lineage: Bacteria > SZUA-182 > SZUA-182 > DTGQ01 > JAFGSM01 > JAFGSM01. Next base: position 31,322 of record JAFGSM010000099.1, read on the forward strand.
AATCAAAAGGGAAAATTTACAGATATATCGGGAAAGGCGAAAAGAATCATGATAAAAGGTATGAAAAAACAATACTTATAACGTCCTCTCTTAATATTTTCTCATCACTGATAATTAATCTGATTATTCTATTATTCTATCTGATAGACACTCACCCTGCTTGCGTACATCTCGCATACATAAATGCGCCCGTTGTCATCAAAACATATATCTGTAGGCACTGAAAAACGGAGCTTTTTTTTGGATTTGTCACCCAGCAAGGCATGAAAGGTACCGTCTGACGTAAAGACCTGTATGACGCCAATCTTTTCATAGCTTTCTGTGACATATATCCGTTTCTGCTTATCGACAGCAATCCCCTGAGGCCTGAAGAATTGCCCCTTCTCTATGCCCCATTCGCCAATGTTGCGCAAAAAAACACCTTCGGGGTCAAACACCTGGACACGTGTGTTGAGCACATCAACTATGTATATCAAACCTTTATCATCCTGGGCGATGCTGTAAGGGTAACGGAACTGTCCGTTTTCAAATCCGACCTCTCCGGCCTCTTTTATAAACCTTCCATCTGTTGTATATATAACGAGGCGGTGATTATCGTTGTCTACAATCAGGATGCGGTTGGTTGCTTTATCAATGAGAAGATCGGTAGGATCTGCAGGGCTTCCATAGCGGTCCTCTTTTAGTGTGAAATAGTTCAAGAGCGTCCCATTCTGATTGAATATCTGGATGCGGTGGTTTCCTGAATCCGCTACATATATCCTGCCCTGATAGTCAACATATAGCCCAAGAGGCGATTTGAACTCCCCGGGATCTGTTCCATGTTTTCCAAATTCAAAAAGCGGGTCTCCTTTCTTGTTGAAAACGGCCACGCGGCCATTGACACCGTCCAGTACATAGATTTGATCCCTGAATACAGAAACAGCGCTTGGCTGATTGAATTTCTTCCCGCTTGTACCGGTCAGGTCAAAGAGATGGCTGCATGTTATGATCCTCACACCTGTGTCGGATGAAGATTGGGCCGGTTCCTTTTGCTGCCCTGTGCATATGGAAGACGGATAAAAGGCATTGATCAAGATTGCCAGCAGTAATGCCGCCAGGGCAAATAAAATATTTAAAGGATTGCGCCGCGTCACTGTGACCTGAAAGTAGGCGGCAACATCGGGCTTACTTCAGAACCTTGAGTCTGCCTTAATTGTTTTTGCTGTATAATCTCATCAGGCCTGAACATGGTTGGCAGTTTGAGCGATTTATACTTATCCACCATCCCTGCGACCTCCGTGCCGACAAACTCATCGCAAAGGTGTTTTGGATAACCCAGACGCTTGAAATCAAGATAAGGGTTTTCCTTCTGATGGCAATCTACACATCTCACAGGCTCTTTTGTCAATTGGCGATGAACCTCAAGCTTTGCCTGGGATTGCTGGTCATAAGTATATTGAGACCATATCTTTAAATATTCTTTGGCATATTCTTCGCTTACAGGCTGATCCAGCCTGAGAACCTTCGGGCCATCGAGTATGCAGGGGACTATCTTTGCCCCATAATTTCCAGAGTAAGTGCCTGCGGGAATCTGTTCTTTGACCCTCTCGGATATCTTGTCGATAGTCAAACCTGTTTTTGTATCAAACCATGTAAAAAAGACCTTATCCCCTTTGAGATGACATACCTCACAAGCACAGAAATATGTATGCATATTATAAAGCGCCCTTGTGTCTTTGTTTTTGCTGTGAGGCAAACTCCCATGGCAGACAAGACAAAGATTGGGGACATATTCGCGAATATCCACAGTTTCATCAAGATTGTGAAAGTGCTCAAGTTTTTGTTCTGTCCTGGTTGTGAGTATCTTCTTGAAGACGTCAACCTTTATCGGCTGCAATTTTGCCTTCTCATCAACAGGAGGCTCATCAACGATGATAGGCGGTGGACCGTGCTTTATCCCTTTTTTAGGGAGGTAGGTCACCTTTAAAAGCATTATAAGAAGAATCAAAAGTATTGAATATATGATCACAGTTAGCACCTTGGCCAGATTGCCGCGTCCGTATTTCATAGGTCTTCCTCCTGTCCGGATTGTCTTTCTTTAATATCAATCCCCTCGGCAGCGCTTGAAACATAAGTCTTATTTATGTTTTTATCATCACTTGTAGGCGATGGCGAATCCATTCTCTTGTCGCGGTTTATCATCCCACGTTCTTTGGCTATTTTCTCATAGTATACAGGGTGTTCTTCCTTCAGGTGATGCATTGTCATCTTTCCATCGATCCATGATGTATCCTGCGGGAATTTGCCGGGCTTCAGATGCACGGCATAAAAATGCCATATGGATATGGCAAAGCTGGCCAGCGTCGCCTCCATAAGATGAAAGGTCGCTGCTACCTCGACAACGAATTTTGGGAATAAAGGTGCAAGGGTCATTATAGTGCCTGTGATGAATATTACGACTGTCCCGATACAGCCAAAGAGGTATTCGAGTTTTTCCTTATAGTCATAACGGTCGAATTTTGGTTTTTCCGGCCTCATCCCCAGCATGTATAGAACATTTTCCTTCATCTGGATGAAATCTATAGGCTTTAAAAGGATGTCTTTGAATACCTGCCGTCCGTCATCAGTGAAGGCAAGATAGGCTATATGCCATACGCACCCTATAAAGAGCCCGATCGCAAAGATGAAATGCAGATACCGCCGCCATCTGTATACAGGGGCAGTATATCTGCCAAACATTGCAACAACCCATGTGGTCGGAATCAGAGACATCATTCCTGTCAATACGAGCAAAGTGAATGTGATCCAGATGATATTGTGCTGCCACACTTCTGTACGGTTTAACCGGACAAACCACTCTTGATCTTCAGCCCTGCGGCCCCATTTTTTCATTATCAATGTCCCCCTTCTTTTCTTTCTTTTAACGTTATTCTGAGATCCAGCATTTGGTGTAAGAACATTGTGCCAGGAACAAGAATTATCATGATCTTATAAAACAGCTTTATGGCCCAGATGATTCTCCTCTTGAGCTGCTCTGTCTTCTGGAATTTGAGTTCAGCTTTCAGGTCGGCAGTATCCTTCTCTGTCAGCACATGCTTTTCTTCCTCAAGCTTTATGTTCAGCAGGCTTACTTTGATGCCTGCGCCGTGAAGCGTCCCTTTTACAAATGATCTGGTCGGGGCAGTATGACATCCCTGCTGCCCGCAAGTCTTTGTCCGAAGGCCCATATTAGTTGGAGAATTCGGATCTGAGGATTTGAGAATGTTATGGGCGGTGTATCCCAAACTTGACGGAGCGTGGCAGCTTAAACAATGGGCCCCGTTTTCCATATCATATTTGACATTTCTCCAATGAAAGGTTTCTTTGAAATTGGCGGTGGTATCCAGCATGTATTTGCTCATCAATTCTTCATTTGCGTGACAGGTGTTGCACAGATCAACGATCTCCTTGTTGCCCCATCTTGGCGCTGTACGAGATACAAAATGATTCAAAAACCTTTTTGTCCATTCATCCTTTTCATGACAACCCAAGCAGCGGATAAGAGACTCTTCCTCGGCTTCCTTGTGTTTGGCAAGTATACCTCTCATGGGCTGATAGATCGGATTTTGATGGCAGTATTTGCATTTTGGCTGCCCATCCTCGTATCGAAAGAGCTTTGATTGGCCGTGCGCCCCAGCCTTGAATGCATCCACTATGGGCTTATGCGAGAAGTCTTTGTCGGTAGATGGCTCTTTTACATGGCACTTGAGACCGCAATCCACTTTTTTAGCGGGTTTATGAGGAATCTCTTTAACATCAGGATGACAATGGGTGCATTGAACATTCCCGTGAACGGTTTTTCTGTAAATCATCTCATTTATATAAAATATCTTTTTTGTTCCGGTCTCAGGGACAAAGGCGGCCAGACCGGAATAACGGTGGCACAATTGACAATTTTCCTGATCGGCAGCCTTGCCTGAAGAAGAATAAAGGAACAGGAATAACAGGATCACAAACATACTGATCCAGAAACCGGTTGATATTGTCTGCCTTTTATCTCTTTGTCCCATAACCTCCTCCATAAGATTAAAATTTAAAAATCGACCTGCCCGAAAAGTATTACTTGATTAGTGTAAACAGAACCTTTTAACACATTATGTTTATCTATATCTGAATAATTAAAATATAATATCACAAGATCATTTTTTGGGTCAAGATGTAATGTTCAAGATTATAGCCAGGGATTCAATCGTTGATATGATAGTTGAGGAGTCAGAGAACTATGATCTTATAGTCATGGGGGCATCTAATGATTGGAAATTTAAACAGCAGATGTTTGGGACGATTATAAATGAGGTTGCAAATAAAGCTGCCAGTTAAGTGTTAATGTTCCGATCTTCAGAATGAGCCCATACTTATGCCTTGTTAAAACTTCGTCTAATACAAAATTAATCTTAATCAAGGCAATTTAAAAAATTTATTAGCTATTGCGTTTCATTTTAAAAACATCCTCATCCTTTAAAGTGTTGTCCGCCATATATGGTTCTTATGCCTGTTATGAGTTGAGAAGTGGCCGCCCTTTTTGGTATAAATCCATAGGCCCCTACTTGTTCTGCTGTAAGGATGTTTTCTTCGTCATCATACTGTGTCAGCATCAAAACTCTTGTCTGAGGACATTCCTTAGATATTTTCTTTGTTGCCTCCAGGCCATTCATTACCGGCATGACAATATCCATCAGCACTACATCAGGTAAAAGCTGAAGCGTTTTCTCCGCCGCATCTTGTCCATTCACAGCCTCACCAACTACCTCTATATCTTTTTGCAGTTTGAGCACAGCACGAAGCCCATCTCTGACCACAGCGTGATCATCAACTATGAGCACCTTTATCCGTTTGGCCGTCCTCTTCAATAGCGCCTGGATACGGGGCAGCAATTCTGCCGGTTCAATTGGTTTGGTTACATAATCCTCAGCATCCATTTGCATCCCTTCATCCATGCTCCATCCATCAATGAGGCGTTTCGTAAGCGGGGCATCAACGACCAAAAGAGGTATATCCTTTGTTATGGGGTCTTGTTTTAACAATTTATGAAATGTAAACGCATCTCCATATGGGGTCATTGTTCCTAGGACAACTAGATCAGCATTAGAGGTTCTGATTTTTTTTTGCGCCTCTTTTTTATCGCTGGCAGATATTACTTGATACCCTTTAGCCTCTAAGGTCATCTGGAGCGCTAAAAGAAAATTTGGCTCATCGTCTATAATCAGGATTTTCTTGTCATTAGCCATTTCTATTCTCCTTTGTTATTTGGTAAGAGTGTATACTTTAGACGTTTTCAATTATGTCATTATCCCCGCTTCTTCCAATATCTCTGGGACAAGTTTTTCTCTCCCTACAGCCATGATATGAACACCATGACACAGATTCTCTTCCTTTATTGTCTTGATCAATCTTACAGCAATTTCAATACCTTTCTTCAGTCCTTTATCTTTCTCTACACAAGCCAGTTCTTCGATGATATTCGGAGGGACAGTAATTCCGGGCACATTATTGTTCATATAAGTGGCCATTCTATCAGAAGCCAAAAGTATAATCCCGGCCAGGATCTTAACATTAAATTGATGGGCATACTGCATGAACCTGCTGAGGGCATCCAAATCAAAAATCCCCTGTGTTTGAATGAATTGTGCCCCAGATTCCACCTTCTTGTCAAATTTTATAAGTTGTGGCTCAATAAAATCTGCCGAAGGGTGTGCCGTGGCGCCAATACAAAATTCTACATTCCCTTTAAGACAACCCCCGGCAATATCCTTCCCTGATTCCATTGTCCTTATCATCCTGATAAGCTGGACGGAATCCAGATCAAAGACCGACTTGGCCTCCTTGTGATCTCCCACCTCAATAGAATCGCCGGTAAGACAAAGCACGTTCTTGATCCCTCTAGAATATGCAAAAAGGAGGTCTGCCTGGAGCGCCAAGCGATTACGATCACGGGTGGTCATCTGAAGAATAGGCTCGCCGCACAACTCAGCCACTAAGAGACAACCGCCCAGAGAGGGGAAACGCATAACCGAGCTTTGATGGTCAGTGATATTAATGGCATCAACCTTATCCTTAAGCAAGTTTATCTGGTGGACCATCTCAGAGGTATCCGTCCCTTTTTGAGGACCAACTTCAGTGGTGACTATAAATTTCCCGGAGTTTAGCTTTTCTTCGAATAATGATTTAGCCATTATTTTCCTCCCGGATTGATTTCCGTTTTGATTATAAGCCTCCTTGGACGAAGAATGGTATGGAAATTTCTCGGCGGATAATATTGCCGCATTCGCTCCAGGTGGCCAAGATGCACCAAATGCTGATAAATAAGAACCCAGGCGCAATCCATCTCTTTATTTGCCTCGCATTTGCCGCCTTTGGCGCCGGCGCAAGGACCATTGAGGATGCCTTTGGCGCACCTGGTGATAGGGCATATCCCGCCGGTATCAACCAAACGGCAGTCACCGCAGGCAACACATCGCTCGTCCCACACTCCCCATTCACGGGATGCGCCCATGAACGCAGTATTGACACCAGGTAAAATAGGTATATCAGGAAAAACCTCCGCCAATGACTGGACTCCTATGCCGCACCCCAGCGAAAGAATTGCATCTATTTCACCGGCTTTGTCCTTAAGCGCTTCTAAAAATTCAATATCACACTGCCGTTTCACAGTATATTCTGAAAAAATATGTGGTTTATCACCAGTTCTTGCCTGGGCTGCATCAAGGACACTGTGGATTATTGACACCTCTTTCTCCCCCCCGGCATCACAAACAGTCACACATGTGCCGCAGCCAAGGATCAATATCTTCTCATAAGGTGAACATATACGATAAATCTCTTCCATAGATTTCTGTTCGGCAACTATCACTTTTTCATCTCCTTTTTAAATGCAGAGACAAGGCAAAGCTCCCCTATTTTCTGAGTAAACCTGTCCAGAGCCTCAGCAAGGTTTTTATCGCTTGCATGGAGATTAAACGCCTGGACCCTTTCCGGCTCGATGCCAATCTGAGCCAGCATTTTTTTACTTCTTTCCATGCGTTGTAATGTCCAAAATGCGGTGTTTTCTCGCGGACATTGCTGTTGGTCACAACCGGCGATAAAAACACCTTCAGCGCCGGCTTTAAATGCATTCACTATATGCCTGCTTTCTACCTTGGCTATACAGAGCACAGGCACTATCCAGATGCCTGCCTTAGTTTCTCTCCATAAACCGGCAAGGGCGCCAGTCCCATAAAGCCCATACTGGCAGCAAAATCCGATAATCAACGGCTTCGATTTAGACTTGGCTGCAGATTCAATAACATGCTCTAACTCCTCATCCACCCTCCGTTGCTCCTGGGGTTTGCGAAAAGCGATAGCGTTGGCAGGGCATTCTGTAACACATATACCGCACGCGATACACTGGTCTTCAGCTATCTGAATCTCACCTCTATCATCTAAAAACGGCGCAAGATAGGGACAAATACGTAAACAGGTGAGACAGGCCGCACAATTGTCCCGGGATAGGATTTCAGCCCCAATCCCGCAATGCAAACACCTCTTTGCTTCATTGACTGCGCCTTCCCAATCATACACCAGTTCAACGGGCATAAACTCCTTTACCCTTTCCTGGGAGGGACGGATTGGCGGCTCATAGCGGTTAAATTTTCTTATCATCTCAATGGTCCTGGGAAGAAGATCGCCCATACTCGCCCTCTTCTCTTTACTTATTGCCGGATAACGGTGACGGAGATAATCATCAATGCGGGATGCCGCCAGTTTGCCGGTTGCCAATGCCTGGATTACACTGGCTGGTCCTGTGACAGCGTCGCCCCCTGCAAAGATCCCTTTCTGATTTGTTGTAAGGGTTAAAGGATCAACTCTGATAGTGCTGCCTCTGCCGATACGGAGACGGAAATCTTTGGGCACCTGTGGCGCTTGCCCAATGGCGGTGATTAAATCATCCAGTGTAATGTGGAATTCGCTCCCCGGAACAGGCGCCGGCCGGCGTCTCCCGCTCGCATCAGGCTCCTCCTGCTCCATACGGATACAGGTTATGTCTAATTGCCCATTCACACTCTGTATCTTAATTGGAGCCATCAGAAATAGAATTTCCACCCCCTCTTCTATTGCCTGTTCTATTTCATTGGGGTCAGCAGGCATTTCTTCTCTGCTGCGGCGATACAGGATTTTTACCTCTCGTGATCCTAACCGAAGGCTGGTGCGGGCAGCATCAATTGCAACATTGCCGCCTCCCACAATGCCAACCCGGTTGCCGACAGGCGGTTTTAATCCCAGATTCACTTCACGCAGAAAAGTCGCGCCATCAACCACCCCGGCGCTCTCTTCTCCCTCTATTCCAAGTCTGAGGCCCTGATGAGCACCTACAGTCACAAAGATGGCTTTATATTTCATATCAAAAAGCAAATTTAAGGAAGTCACTGGACTATTTGTTCTTATTTCAGCGCCCATTTGAATCAGCCTTTGTACTTCAATGTCGAGCACTTCGCGGGGAAGACGGTACTCAGGTATGCCCACTCGAAGCATACCCCCCAGTTCAGAGTGGGCCTCAAAAATGCTGACAGGATAGCCAAGCTTCCTTAAATAATAAGCAGCAGCCAATCCTGCAGGGCCTGAACCTACAATAGCCACTTTTTCATCATGGGTTGTTTCTGCTTCAAGTCGGATCATCTTGTCACCGCCAAACTTTACTGCAAATTTTTTTAATGCCCTAATAGCAATAGGATTGTCCACCTGACCTCTACGACAGGCATCCTCACACGGATGAGTACATACATAGGCGCAAATGGAAGGAAACGGATTCCCTTCACGTATGATTTGCAATGCCTCCATGACACGACCCTGGGCAATCAAATCAACATATTCCCTGATATCCATGTGCAAAGGGCACTCGGCTTGACAGGGTGGTATTATAGTATGGTCATAAGAAGGGTTTTTCGTCATGTCTCACTCCCCTCTCTCTCACTCATCAGGATTGGTCTTGATAATTGGCACTTTTACTACAATTTTGGTTCCCTTGTTCGGTTTAGAATCAATAGAACACTCGCCATTTACCAGGGTTACTCTCTCTTTCATCCCAAACAGGCCGGCCCCACGTCCTGAGGCATTAATGCTGGTTATTTGACTCATATCAAATCCCTTGCCATCATCTTTAATATAAAAAACACATTCATTATCATCGCATTCTAATCCCATAACCACCTTTTTGGCATCAGAATGTCTAACAATATTGCTAATGGCCTCCTGGGTAATACGAAAAAAGGTCAATTCCACCTCTGAGGGCAAACGATGGTTTAACTCTTTAAATTCTGTAGAAACCTCGATGCCTTTAGGGGTGAGGTTTGATTCAGAGAGACTGTGGAGTGCAGCTTCGAGTCCTAATGTATCTAATAAAGTCGGGCGGAGCTCTCTGATAATCTTGGTTAACTCTGTATTGGAATGGACTGCAATAGTGTGGATTTTTCTGAGTATCTCTTTAAGCTCATCATTTTCAAGGCCGCCCATTTCTATTATCTCACTGCTTGCATGCGAGTTCAGGGATAATGCAGTAAGATTTTGACCTAATTCATCATGTAGCTCTCTGGCAATCCTTTTTCGCTCTTCTTCTTGGACTGTAAGCGCCTGCCTAAGTAAATACTGGTATCGTTCCCTAGCCTCATTTAAACACTTATATAAATTCGCCTGTTCAATTGAAGTGCCAAGTTGGAGACCGATTGAGTTGAGAAGGTACATATCATCAATGCCAAACCGCCGTGCCTTGTGGCTGGCCACATTCATCACACCGACAACCTTTTCCTTGGATTTTATAGGGACGCTAACAAAACCCTTAAGCCCTTCAATCCTTATCAAATCAGAATAAGCAGCGTCTATATTTTCGGATATATCCTCTAACAGAACCGGCTGACCAGTCTGGGCTACCCTTCCTGCTATGCCCTGTCCTACACTGAGTCGAACCTCATTGACAAACGTACTCGAAAGTCCCTGATGCACCCTATAGGTGAGTATTCCTGTTTCATCATTCAATAAAAGCATCCCGCCTACACTACCATTAACGATCTCCAGGACATTATCAAGGGCAACCCTTAAAATGGCATCCAAATCACATAATCCGCTCACAGCATTTGAGATGCGGTTCAGGGCAAGCAACTGATGATGACGCCTTAAAATCTGTACCTCGAGCTCCCTTTCCGCGGTGACATCCCTTCTCAACTCAACAATGGCAGTAATCTTTCCAGAACTGTCGCGAATGGGATAGGCAGTAACCTTGACATATCTATCAAGCTCAGCATCCGTGCCGTAGGCAGATTCAGGATGGACAGTAGTTACCGATTTGCCGTTTTGTAACACCTTTTCCAATGGGCATACCCATAGCGGCGCAATACAGGGTTTATCCCTTCCCCTGAAGATTTTATAGCAAGGCTTGTTGACGAATGATTCAATCTCCTTATGCATTTTTCTTTGTACTGCTGAGTTTACTAGCCTGATCTTGTAATCAGCATCGATTACCAACAGCTCATCCTCAACACTGTCTATAACATCCTTCAGATATACATTAAAGTTTTCGAAGTTTATGATTTTGCTATCCCTTGTATTCGTAACCACATAGAATATCAATACATTCCCAAATTATTCAGTAAGTCCTTTTGCCCTATCCCTATTGAGAAATTCATAATTTCTGTTAAACTCTGTGTCTTCTTTCTATCAAAATATTTTTCTATAGCCTCTTTCAATACACTGTCTTTTGTTTCCATATTAATATGCGGTTCTTTGCTTTCTATGTTTTGGAGTGAGAAAGAAATCTTTAGAAGCTGTCCGCAAATAACTCATACATGCCCCAGAGGGCTTTTATATATCGAAAGCATGGTGAAGGTCTAAATTTGTTCAAATTATTTGCGGA